>JAPUGG010000313.1 GCA_027292975.1 Alphaproteobacteria bacterium
CTCAGGACCTTCTATGAAGCCGTCGCCCTGGGCCGGGCGCTGCCGGCCGATGGCCGCTGGGGCAAGGCGACCCAGGAGGTGCTGGTCGCCGTCGAGCGTTCGGCGCAAACCCGGACGGAAGTCATGCTCTCCCACCAGACCCCCTACCCCGATGTGGGCCGCCTGGTGAGTTCATAGACTAGGTTGGGTCGGCGGCGGGGCGCCGATGGCGGGATCAGAGCCAGCACCGGTCACCGATCCGCGCATTCGGGCACTTCCGCCTGGTGCCAAATGCGGACAGAACGCAAACCTCGGCTACAAGCTGAAAGTGGGCACCAAGGCGAATTCAGCAATTAGGTGCAATAGACTCAGGCGTCGTGAATACAAACTCGGCAGCGCGCTCCAGCGACGAACCTTATGATTCGCCCGCTGGCGTCGGCGAGAGGCAATAGGATGGACCGGAAAAGCGCCCTCCGGCCGTTTCTGTCCTGGGTTTCGCCTTCATCCAGAATAGGGACTTGAGACCCATACGCTATGTCTAATTCGCGCACCGCAGCCGCCAGGAGTGATCCGGCGGGCAAACCGTCAATCTTGGTTGTTTCGCGGCTAACCCCCGAACAGCGGCCGATGGTCGGACCCATGCGGCGCAATTCCCATCCGCCATGGTCGGCTCTTTCGACGAAACAGCAGTCGGTCTACAACTCTTCCGAGAGGGAGGCCAAAAACAGATCAGCCCTGGCGCAGCGCTCGCCGCCCACGCGCGCGCCCTGCCAGAGGCCCGCGAGGTGCATGGTCAGCCGACGGTCAGCTGCAAAGATCTTGATAGATCTCTCTATGCCTTTGTTCTGTTCCATGACCTTCCCTCCGGGATCGATTCCCCGAAAATCAGGCATACCCGACCCAGTCTTGGCCACTCAAAACTACTGAGCCGGATGAAATACGTATCGAAAATGCATTAATAATCAATTTACCGCTCCTCCTTACAATCTAACTCCAAAGAAATCGGGACAACCGGGAGGGAGTCGTCGCGTAACCCAATGCGAATGAGTTTTGGAATTCTGGGGACACAAGATGCCTACTTTCGTTCGAAGGCATAGGTCAGCGACGGCGAATAAGGACTATATTTTCTGCGTCCTTATCGCGCTAATCGTCGCTCTTGGATATTTCCTATTCCGAGAGCAGGTCTTTGAGATTCTGCTCCATATTTCTGGTGTTCCGCTAATGGCTGCAACACTAGACTGGGAGCATCAACTTTTGGTGGTTGTGGTGGTGAGCGCCGTAGCAGCGGTCTTCGGCGCCGGCTACTCCGGGACGTCTCGCTGGGTGCCCTTGCTAGGGCTCATATTAGTGAGTAGCAGTGCAATTGCCGCAAGCCAATATCTTCAGGTCGTACAAAGAGTTTCTATCGACATTATTCCCGCGGTCATTCTACCCGCTTCAATCTTAATTTTTGCGCTTCTCAGAGAGAGCCTGCGCAATGACCGGGTCATGTTTATCAAGGAAATGGCCCTGCTCCACAAGGACACCTTGCTCAAGACGGTTTTCGAAAACACCTTTGATTCAATCTTCGTCGTCAGCGATGAGCTAAAAATCATCTACGCCAACGATTCCGCACTGGGACTTTTGGGGTACAAAAAAGAGGACATCATTGGTTTGCCGGTGGACGACCTCTGCCCCAATTTCGAGCCGAACGACGCCGAGCATAAGATTTCCTACTACCTGAGCATAGCAAAGTGGGAGAAATCGCAGATCGGGCCTCACCCGACGGCGACTCGGCGCGCTAGCGGTACGATCTCACCAATTGAGTTGACCGTTGGCTCGGTGCTCCTCAAAAGGTCCGATAGTCCCTTCGAAAAGCGCAAGCGAGATAGATTCCTGTATGTCTGCAATTTCTGGGACTCCTCGCTTCGCGATAAGTTGGAGACCATGCGCGGCGATGGCTACGACGATCAGATTATGACGGACCGCTCCATGGGAGAGTTCGTGGCCAATATGAGCCATGAGCTGCGTACGCCGTTGAATGCCATCATAGGGTTCTCCGAGTTGCTTGAGAGCCCCGCGTTCGGCGAACTCTCGGAAAAGCAGCAGGAATATGTTGGCGACATCCACAGTTCCGCCATCCATCTTTTGAATATCATCAACGACATCCTAGATATCTCAAAGGTGGAGTCCGGCAAGAGCCAGTTGCACGAAGAAGAGGTCAGTGTCGCGGAGCTGATCAAGTCATGCATCAAAATGATCGAAAATAAAGCGGAACAGTCGAAAATTAAAGTGTGCGTCCTGCCCATTCCGGAATCGTACCGTTTGCACGTGGACAAAAGGAAACTCAAACAGGTGCTGATCAATCTTCTTTCCAACGCCGTGAAATTCACTCGGCCGGGCGGCTCATTGGAAGTGGAAGCCGTGCTAGAAACCGATGGCAGCTTCACCCTGGCGGTGACTGATACGGGAATCGGGATACGCTCCAGGGACATTGCCATCGCGCTTGCGCCCTTCGGTCAGGTGGCGGGCGGTCTCAATCGAAAGTACGAAGGCACCGGCCTGGGCCTGCCGCTCGCGAATTCCCTGGTCGAGGCCCATGGCGGAAAACTGACCATCAAGAGCCGCCACCATATCGGCACGACGGTCACGGTATCCCTGCCGCCCGAACGCGTCTGCAAACCGCGCAGTGATGCCCGGGCGCAGGTGGCCGACAACTCCGCTGAATTGGGCGAGAAAAGCGATACGAGCGCTGTGCCTTCCTCGAATTTAATCCGATCGAAAATTAGCCCAAAAAATCCAAAGCCTATTGTCGCTGTTAACCGGATGTCCGCCCTGGGTCGAAAACCGACGACCCGGACCGATTGACGGGTGGTCCGGTGCCGGACCATAAGCGGACATCGCCACGCGCGATCGCCGGTTAATCAGTCCATGAGCTAATCCTTTTCGTCTCCGTAGTCCCACCAGACCCCGTACCCCGATGTGGCCCGCCTCGTGGACTAGGCCATTTACTCATAAACCAGGGTTGGGTCGCTGGCGGAGCACCGATGCCGGCTTCTACGCCAAAACCGGATGCTGCTTTTACCAGTCTAACCGCAGACTATAATCTAGAGTCCGTAGAACGCCTGGGGGTTGCTCACCAGGATCTTATGGGCTTGATCGTTGCTGATCCTTTCTTCGTTCACCCAATTGCGCACCCCGTCCAACGCGCTCGGGTTGGCGGAGATATCGGTATGGCTGTAGTCGGTCCCTATCATCAGGCTGTCTTCAGTCCCGAACTTTAGAACCGACTCGATGTCGTCAATAAGGTCAATAGTGACGAATACGCGGTTCTCGCGGAACAATTCCGGCGCCAGTTCGAATAGGTGAGGCAATCGACTATTCTGACCTCGCTGTGCGGCCCGTTGTCGCGCTCCCAATTGCGAGATCATGTAGGGAATCCAGGACGCTCCAGCCTCAATGAACCCGAACCGAAGATTAGGGAACTGCTCTGGAATCTTGGAACTCACCAGCTCACTAAAGGCGGACATGATTGGGAACCCCCTGTCCCATTCGTGGCCGGGCAGCGGATGACCGGTGTGGATACACAGCGGCAGGTCAAGTGCACTGGCTTCCTCATAGACTGGAAAGAAGTGCGGGTCCGTGACCGGCCTATCCAGGTCGAACCCCCGTTTGAAGATGCCGCAGGCCCCGTGCTCCTTGGCCCAGCGCAACTCCTCTACGGCCGCGTCAGGCCGCAAGAACGGCAGAACAGCTGCCCACTGCAACCGTCCGTTCGTCGGCGCACATTTTTCGGCCAGCCAGCGGTTGTAGGTGGTGGTCAGCGCCCATTCCGCCTCGGCATTGTTCGTGCTGTAGCGAATGAAGAAGGTCGGGAAAATGACCTGCACGTCTACGCCCATCTCGTCCATTTGTGCCAAGCGGCCCGGCACGTCCTCCAGTTCTCTCCGTACCCTGAGAGGATGATTCACTTCATCGCGGACGGCCCGGTTCTGCATCCTGCTTTCAACCACCCACTTGCGGCGGGTTATCCCGCCAAAGCCGGCACGTTTGGACACTTCAGGCGGCAAATTGATCGTCACGGGCATATACTTTTCGTAGGGCGTACCCTCCAATTTTGCCCAGGTGCTTTCCGACTCGTCGACGTGGGTGTCGGCGTCAATCACAGACATGGCAAAACCTCCTACGCTTTGAACTACGCGGGCCCGGCCGACCTAGCGCCGCCGCCCGCCGACAATCGCCGAAATGGCAGTCGAGGATCCGCAGAGGGTCACCATTGACCTCGTACCTGATGGTGCCACACAGGCCGCCGCCGGTGAATATTGTCATCTCCGATCCCCCTGTTGACGGGTCTTCGCCTGTCGCACTGAGAATTGGCGCTATTCTAAATCGCGCACCCTTGCCGCGCCAGCACCGAGCCTATGGCAATGACCTAATCCTTTTCGTCTGCGTAGGCCCACCGGTAATCGCGGTCCCGGTAGGCCTCGGGCACCATGAGACTCTTGGCGCCACGCTTGGCGAGCTCGGCCTCGAAAGTCTCGCGGATCCAGGGATCCTCGTCGGGGTACTCGATCTGCCGGTCGGCCCGGTCGGCCAGGGTCTCGCCCTTGCCGCGGAATTGCGGCAAGGGGCCGAGGGCGAGGTAGCGGGCGGCGCCCGCTCCGGTGTTGAAATGCTGGTGGTACCAATCCTCGGGCGGCACGAAAACCGTGGCCTCCTGCCAGGGGCAGACGATCTTCTCGCCGCCCTCCTTCCACAGCACCGAATAGCCTTCCCCCGCCGGGATGACGATGACACGGCCGGGCCCATGGCGGTGGCCTTTCTTGTAAAGCCCGGGAGAGAACACCGACATATGGGCGCCCATCTCGGCATCGGGGAAACGCATGAAGATCGCGTAGCCCCCGGCCCCGCGGTCGGCGAAAGCATTGAGCCGGTCCCAGTGAGAGAGGTCGGGAAAGAAGTTTCCCACCCAGTAGACGCCGATCCCGGGCGGGCCCTCACGATCGTCCTTGATTTCCTCGGGCTCGGCGAAGATCTCGTCGTCCTCGCTCAGCTTCTGGTGCCCCTGATAGGGGTTGTCGAAGAAAAAATCGGGGTCGGGCACCACCGACATGGCCACCGGCAGGTAATTGTAATGCAGCAGCCGCGCCGGCTTTTCGCCGCTGGCGTTATAAATTTGGTGGTGGAGATGGCGGGGAAGATGGAACAGGCTTTTGGCGTCCCACTCGAAGGTTTTTCGCGGCCCCCCCTCCTCGCTCCACACGGTGGTCAACCCTTGGCCTTCCAACACGTAGACCAGTTCGCCCACCGCCAGCTTCATGGCCGCCATCTCCTTGCCGGGCGGTATTTCCATGACCCGGGCCTCGGAGACGCCCTCCATGCCCTTGAGGTGTAAAAACGCCGCATGGGCCTGGCGGTCTTCCCACCACGCCAGTTCGACGCTCCTGAGATCCGCCACGTGATGGCCTTGGTAGATCGGCACGCCGATGGAACGCATCCACTGGTCGTAGACCCTCTTGCGGCCGGGCCGTGTTCTGGTTTTGACGTTGGCTTTATTCATGATTTCCTCTCCGGATCGTGCTCTAGAAGAGTGCCCCTTGGACCCAGGTCCAGAGGATCGGCTCGGGCCAAATGATGTGCATCAGGTCGTCGAATACGAAAACAACGGCGCCGGCGATAATGCCCCCGGTGAGGAACCCCCAGGCCCAGGGGCGTTTGCCGACCATCAGCGCGGCCGGTGAGAGTGCCGCCAAGGTTATCGCCGCGTAGTCGAGACCGATGATCGTCGCCAAGACCAGGAACATGCAGAGTAGACCGAAGAGGATGGCCGCGGATCTTCCCCTTCCTTCGACCCCGGCGCTGAGCATGCCCAGATCCATCACGTCTCCGTTGCCGTCTTCCCAGCCGTTTTTGACGATCTGCGCCACCGCCAGGATAATCACCGCGGATCCCAGCAGCAGCGGGAAGGATGCGGATTTTGGCCTGAAGCCCAGGCCTTCCCAGACAAAATATCCCGCGACCAGGACGAAAAATATCGGAAACAGGTTCTGCCAGGTCCAGCGCCAGCGCCGATCGGCGGGCTTGTGCTGGGCGGCGGCGTCCGGCTCGGGGGAGGCCGAGATCCTGGCGAAGAAGACGGCGATGACGACTGCCAGCACCACCAGGGCGACGGTCAAGGGACGGGAGAGGATCCCCATGGTGCCGTAGAGGGAATGCGCCGACAGCAAGTTCTCCTCGATGATGCCACCGAGAATGAAGCCCAGGATCAAAGGCGGCCTTGGCCATTTGAACTGCTTCATCGCCAGGCCCAGGATGGCAAACCCCAAGACGATGGGGATCGCCGACCAGTGGCGGGTATCTTGAAACGCGGCAAGGAATGTCAGGGGTATGATGACGGCGCCCAGCAGCGGGTACGGGACCCGGGTGAGCTTGGCCAATTGGCCCGACCACAGCATTCCCACCATGGCCAGCAGGGCATTGCCCAGCACCAGGGAGACCACGATCAGGGTCACGATGTCGCCGTGCTGGGATAGAATCTGCGGACCGGGCGACACCCCATAGGCAATCATCGCCACCAGGACGAAGACCCAGCTTTGGCCACCCGGCACGCCAAGGGCCAAGGTGGGGATGGCCTGGCCGCCCTCCTTGGCGCTCTGAACCGATTCCGAGAAGATCAGGCCCTCGTAGGACCCCTTGCCGAAAAGCGTGCGGTCCTTACTCAAAGAGACGCCGATGCCATAGGACAACCAGGAGACCACCCGCGATCCCACCCCGGGGATGGCGCCCAGGAATACCCCTAGCAATGAGTGGCGCACGATCAGCCGCCAGTACTTCAGCGCATCTCTGGCGCCCCGAAAAACCTCCCTTGTGCTGAGATTTGCCGACCCCGTGGAAATCGCCTTGCGCGTCATCATCAGGTCGAACATCTCCGGCAGGGCAAACAGGCCGATGGCGGTGGCGATCAGCGGAAGGCCTTCGCGTAAATGCAGGAAGTCGAAAGTGTATCGCGCCTCTCCGGTGAAGACGCTGAGCCCGATGGTGGAGAGCAACAACCCGAATGCGCCCGACATGATGCCCTTGATCATGGCGCCCCGGCTGAGCGCCCCGACGATGGCCACGCCGAACAAACCGACGGCGCCGATCTCGGCGAAGGAGAACTGAAGGATGAACGGCTTGATGACCGGGATCACCAGAAGCAGGGCGATGGCGCCGATCAGCCCGCCCATGGCGGAAACCATGTAGATGAAGCCGAGCACGTGGGCCGCTTGTCCCTTGGCCGCCAAGGGTCGCGCCTCGAGGAAGGTCACCTGGCCGCCGCCGGGATGGCCGAGCACCACGATGGGCAGAACATCGAGCATCTCTTCGACGCCGGTGATGGTGGCCAGCATGACGATACCGATCACCGGGTCTCGTATGGTGAAGACGATGAACGGGACCGCCAGCGCCATGAGAAGGCTCGCGGAAATGCCGGGCATGATCCCCGCCACGGCGGCCATGGCCACGGCGGTGAGGAACGCGAACCAGTACTGTTCGGTCGCCAGCCAGTTCAGCCCGGCAAGGATTCCATCCATTTAAAGAACGTATCTCCGCTAGAGTGTTATCCGGTTAAATAGAACCATTTGACCGGGATGATTTTTCCCCATCGAATTGATTCCATTTAACCGGATAGCACTCTGGGGCGGCGGATGACCCGCCGCCCTTTAAAGAGTAAATCAGGCCGCCGCCCTATTTGCACTTGACCGTTTTGGCCTCGTACTTGCCCTTGCGCATGGCGCCCTTGACCTTGCAGGACATGCCGACCTTGAGCGTCTTGCGTTTGGCCGCCTTGCCGTTGATGGTGACCTCGGTGCGCGAACCGCTGATCTTGATCCCAAAGCCACCGACACTGATCAATCGGCCGCCCCTTCGGATGCTTTTGATCTTGCCGGCGATCTTGGTGGGGATGGTGGGCATTTTGATACCCTTGAAATAGCGGTCGTAGACCTGCTGGCGGATCTTTTTGTAATTGGACACCTGCTTCTTGAAGGCCGCGGTGTAGCTGATCATCATCTTCTGCAGTTTTTCGCCCGGGATGACGGAGACGGGCTGGCGCTGGATCCGTACAAGCCCCTTGGCGAACTCGGGGTCTTTCAGGGCTTTGAGGTAGGCAACACGCAGCACTTTGGTAATATCGGCGGGCATATTCGGGGGGCCGGCGATGCCCTTGCCGTGTAGCACCTCGGGGATGACGATCCCTTCCCACAAGGCTTTCTGTTCGGCATTCAGCCAGGTCACGGCATTGGGAATCGGCATCTTGATCTCGGCATTGGGAATCGACGGTGCATCTGGATTGCCGATGTCGGCGATGGGCTTCAAAAAGCCGTTCTTAAACCAGCCCGGGCGGAGCGTGGGCAGCGAATACCATTGAGAGCCGGCGATCCAGCCGTTCACGTCACCGCGTTCCAGCATCAACAAGGCGTCGGAGGTGCCGCTCCTGGCAACGGTGACGATCTTGAGGGGCACATCGAACCACATCGCCAGCATGCCGACGGCGAGAAGCTTCCCGGTCAGGTCCTCGGGCCGCCCGATGGGTTCGGCCAGGGTGATCTGGACCTTGCCACCGCGCGCCTCGGGGATGGAGTTGTAGGGCACCGTGCCGCGCACCAGCAGAACCACGTCGCGCTTGGCGTGGGTGCCGATCTGGGTAAACTTCTCGGTGTCGAAAATCGCCGACGGATCCACCATTTTGCGGCCGACGGAGGCGCTGGACACGAAGGACAGGGTCAAGCCGTCGGGTTTGGACTGCCAGACGTAATTCCGGCCCGCGGGATTGGGAATCAGGTTGTTGACCTGGAGGTTCGGGTTGCCGGGAATAAACATTACCAAGCGCTGGCCGAAATAGCGGCCCTGAATGTCGGTCCCGCCACAGGGCTTGAAGTCCACCACCAGGCGGATGGTCTTCCCCTTGAAATACTTCGCCGCATCGAATTCCGCGGCCTGGGCACGACCGCCGGCCAAGCCGGCGAGGACCAGACAAAGGGCCGCGATTGAAAGGAAAATGGGACGCGAACTCACTCCAATTGCGAATGCGATCTGTCTCAACATGACGATATCCCTTTCTGATGCCGAGAGGGTCGGCCGAGAAACCTAATTGGCCGCCCTATCCAATTCCTTGAGGATGGG
>JAPUGG010000314.1 GCA_027292975.1 Alphaproteobacteria bacterium
CGCGACAAATACGAGGCCCAGGGCAAGGCCATGCCGGTCTGTATCGTGATCGGCGGCGATCCGCTGACCTTCCTCATGGGCTGCACGGAAATTCCCTACGGCGTCTGCGAATTCGAAATCGCCGGCGCCTATCGCGGCCGCCCCATGCAGGTGGTCAAGGGCAAGCATACCGGCTTGCCGTTCCCGGCCGGGGCCGAGATCGTCATCGAAGGCTTCGTCGAACCCGGAAACCGCGTCGAGGAAGGCCCCTTCGGGGAATGGACCGGGTATTACGGCTCCAAGATGCGCGCCGAACCGGTGCTCGATATCAAGGCGATCTATCACCGCAACGACCCCATCATCTTCGGCTGTCCGCCGCAACGGCCGCCCGAAGAGCAGGCGCGTTACCGGGCGGTGATGCGTTCGGCCTTGCTCAAGGACGAATTGCAGAAGGCCGGCCTCCCCGACATCGTCGCCACCTGGTGCCACGAGGCCGGCGGGTCCCGGCAGTTGACCGCCGTCTCCATCAAGCAACGCTATCCAGGCCACGCCCGCCAGGCCCTGCATATGGCGGCCCAATGCCGCTCGGTGGCCTATGCCGGGAAATACGTGGTGGTGGTCGATGAGGATATCAACGTCGCCGATCTCGAGGAGCTGATGTGGGCGGTCTGCACCCGCTCGGACCCCGACAAGTCCATCGACATCATCAAGAACGCCTGGTCGACCCCTGTGGATCCCTGCATCTCGCCCTGGGACAAGGCGGCCGGCAACTTCACCAATTCCCGCTGCCTGATCGACGCCTGCCGGCCCTACCACTGGCGCGACCAGTATCCCAAGGTCAACATGCCGACCCCCGAGACCGCCAAGAAAACCAAGGAAATGTTTTCCTGGTTGCTGGAGAAATAGCCAAGGGACCGCGCGGCGGAGGCGGGCCCGATATCAAGGCCCGTGGTGGGTCGCCAGCGGGCTGGTGTCGGTGAGGCCGATCAACCGGTGGACCAATTCCTCGGTCAAGGCATGGCGCAGTTCGCGGTGGCCCTTATGGTCGAACAGGTTGTTCTGTTCGGCGGGATCGTCGTTTAGATCGTAGAGTTCGCCGAATCCGTTGGCATCTTCGTAAATGGTCATGCGGTAGCGCCGCCCCATCAGGGTGCGGGCGCGGAAGCCGTGATCGAACCCCATATAGCCGCGGCGCTGATGCTCTTCGATCACCACCGGCCGATCGCCCCGGCCTTGGCCCAGCAGGCTGCGGCCCTGGTTGCCGTTATGGGGCACCAGGCCAGCCCGGTCGAGGATTGTCGCCGCGATATCCAGGGTGCCGCAAAGGTCGTCGCGCACGCGCCCCCCATCTCCGGCATGGGGATCGGCCCAGATGAAGGGCACCCGGACCAGGCCTTGGTAATGCAGCGCCGCCTTGAGAAGAAGCTGGTGATCGCCCATGAAGTCGCCATGGTCGGTGGTGAAGACGACCACCGTGTCACCGTCGAGGTCCAGCGCCTCGAGCTTGGCGAGAACCTGTCCGACACGGTCGTCGATCATGGCGATCTGGCCGCAACTGAGGGCCGCCGCCTCCAGGGCCTCGCGGGCGCTCACGGCGATCGCCCGTTTACCGTCCCGATTGGCGGTGCCGTCGTCCCTCTCGGTGTGAATCGCCGCGACATGGGGCGGAAGCGGGCTGTTGGTATGGAAAGAGGCGGGCAGGGATACGTCGTTTGGCCCATACATGTCCCAATATTTGCCGGGCGGGGTGAAGGGATGATGGGGATCGGGAAACGAACACTGGATGAAGAACGGCGCGTCGGCACGCTTAGAGACGTGATCGTCGAGCCAGGCGCAGGCGCGCTCGGCCACGTAGGCGGTGGGATAGAGTTCTTCCGGAATCGCCGTGCGCCAGGCCTGGGGCACCGAATAGGCGTTGCCGGGTAGTTGATTTTCGGGCCCCCGCAACCGATCGGACCCGGGGTGGCGAAGCTCCAGCCAGCGCCCGTAATGGCCGACGGTCTTGTCTCCATGGCCGACGCAGAGATCGACATGCTGGAACCCGTAATAGGGGAGGTCGAGCTGGTGATCGGGATCGTCGCGCCAATTGCTGCTCAGTTCCTGATCGTAGCGGCCCTGGGCGGCGATGGACTTAATGGCCTCGCGCAGCTCGGCGGGCGGCAGCACGTCCCCGGGCGCCGCTTCCGGCATGCCCAGGGTGGGGCTGGCCGGCGAGCTGCTTTGCAGGTGGCATTTGCCGATCAGCGCCGTGCGCCAGCCGGCGGCGGCAAGGATATCGACGAAGGTGGTGGCGGTGAGCGAAAGCGGGATGCCGTTATGGCGTGCGCCGTGCAGCGACGGCATGCGGCCGGTCATCAGGGTGGCGCGGTTGGGCATGCAGATGGGGGTCGCCACGTAGAAACGCTCGAAGCGGGTGCCCTTAGCGGCGAGGGAATCGATATGGGGCGTGCGCAAAACCGGGTGGCCGTAGCACCCGAGGTGATCCGCCCGATGCTGGTCGGTGATGAACAAGAGGAAGTTTGGACGTTTGGCCATGGTGGTGGGGATCGGCAACGCGCGCTTACCCCCTTTGGGGAACAGCAATCTTATCCGGATTCTTCACGGCGTTTTGGTTTTTGCCCACCTCTTCGCCCTTGATGCCGAAACGGGGCTTGCCGGCCGGCTCCGCCCGGCTGCCCAGCAGCACCATGTAAACATCTCCGGTGTTGTCCAACTGGTAGTGATGCCCCTTGGGGATCAGCACCATTTGCCCGGGATTGATGGCCTGGCTGTCGCGGTCGTGGAAATGGAAGGTGCATTGGCCCTGGACGCAATAGAAGATTTGGTCCGCCGTGTGGCTGTGCATGGGTCCTTTGGTTCCGGGATAGTCGCCATGAATCCAGGTGTGAAAATGATCCGAGGAGAACAGGACCTTCTTGGCGTGGCCGATTTCCAGTTCCGGTTCACCGAGCAAATCCATGAATTCGACCGCCATGACCTTATCCTTCCCTAAGAGATTGTTTGCCTGCCGCTCATGTTTTCAGAGCCACCCAAAGGTGTCAATGACCCAGGGGGGAGTTGAGGTCGTGGCGCCGCTGGTTTAGCATCTACGTTTCCGGCCGGCCTCACAAAAGCTGGCCCAACGGTTAGATATGGGGAGAGTATCATGGTTCTTTCACGTTATTTCTCGGTCCTTCCCGGGCTGGCCCTGGCTGCCTTGCTTGTTGCCCCCGCCGGGGCGGCGGAGTTCTACAAAGGCAAGCAGGTGGAATTGACCATCGGCGCCAACCCCGGCGGCGGGTACAACGCCTATGCCCGGGCGACGGCGCGCAACGTTTCCCAATTCATCCCAGGGAACCCCACCATAATTCCGCGCAACCGTGGCGGCGCGGGCAGCCGTTTGGCACTCAACTGGATGCTGGCGAAGGCCAAGCGGGACGGCACCGTGTTCGGGGCCTTTTTCCCCAGCGCCCTGATCGATCCCCTGATCCGGCCCAAGCGGTCCAAATACGACGTCACCAAATTCAACTTTCTCGGCTCCATCAACAAGACGGCGCGCCAGTGCATCGCCCGCAAGGACGCCAAGGTCAAGAAGTTCACCGACCTGTTCAAGCATGAGCTGACCATCGGCGCCACGGCGCGTGGCGGCTCGACCCGTGATTTCGCGGTCATGCTCAACAAGATTTTGGGCACCAAGTTCAAGGTGATTTCCGGCTACAAGGGTTCGGCCGGCATCATGCTCGCCGTCGAGCGCGGCGAGGTCCAAGGGCTGTGCGGCTATGCCTGGTCGAGCCTGAAGAAGGCGAGGCCGGATTGGGCGCGGGGCGAGCAGGTGAACATCTTCGTCACCTTCACCATGAAGCCCCATAAGCCCATGGAGGCCCTTGGCGCCGAGCCAATCTGGAAATTCCTAAAGACCGACAAGCAGCGCAAGATTCTCTCGTTCTTCATCAAGCAGCAGGAGTTCGGCCGGCCCTATGTCGCGCCGCCGGATGTGCCCAAAGATCGCGTGAAAATCCTGCGGGTGGCCCTGAAGAAGACCTGGGCCAGCCCCGGGTTCCTCAGCGATGCAAAGAAGCTTCGGCTTGACGTCGACCCGATTTCCGGGCCGCAGATCGAGAAGCTCCTGAAGGAGCTCTACGCCCTGCCCAAGGACCTAGTCGCGGAGATCGTCGCCACGACCAAGAAGCCGAGGAAGAAAAAGAAGAAGAAAAAGAAGATGTAGATTTAAGCCGCGATATCAGCGGGCCCGGCCCCCCGGTCTTCGGACCGGGGGGTTTCTCCTCGGCCGTTGCCGGGGATGCCCGGCGGCCGGTAGAATGTTCCTGGTTGGCACGTTTTGGGGAATGAAATGGCGGATATCGATCTCAGCGGAAAGGTGGCCATCGTCACCGGCGGCGGGCGCGGCATGGGCCGGTCCATGGCCATGGCGCTTGTGGCGGCGGGCGCTTGCGTCACCATCACCGCGGCCCGTGAAGGGTTCGAGCTGGAAACGACCGCAGGCGTTATCCGCGATCGCTTTGGCGCCGAGCGCATTCACGCCTTGATCGCCGACGTCACCATCGAGGCCGCCTGCCTGGAGGCGCGGGACGTAACGCTCGATCGCTTCGGCGGGCTTCATGTGCTGGTCAACAACGCCGGGCGCGGCCACAAGTTCATCCATGACGCCAACCCCGGCGTGCCGATGGACTTCTGGACCGCCGACTCTGCCGCCTGGAAGCTGATCGTCGATACCAATGTCACCGGCCCCTTCCTGATGGCCAAGGCGGTGACGCCCCATTTCCTCGCCCAGGGCTATGGGCGCATCGTCAATATCACGGTCACCGAGGGCTCCATGCAGAAAAGCCGCAACTCACCCTACGGGTCGTCCAAGGCGGCGTTGGAATCCCAGACCCTGATCTGGTCCAAGGACCTCGCCGCCACGGCTAACAACGTGACCTGCAACAGCCTCTCGCCGGGGGGCGCGACCCTGACCGGCATGATCTATGAGGATTACGGCGAGAAGAAACTCAACGACCCCGACATCATGGGGCCGCCCATGGTCTGGCTGGCATCGGCGCAGTCCGACGGCTTCAACGGCGAACGTTTCATCGCCCAGGATTGGGACACCTCCTTGCCGCCCACCGAGGCGGCCAGGGGCGCCATCGGCCAGATCGCCCTGACCCCGCCGCCTGGAAGCCAACGGGTGACCCAACGCTAGGCCATCGCGTCGGGGCCGAGAAGGGCCTGGCGGAAGCGGTCCTTGAGGGTGGTGCCGTCACCCGGCGGCATGGCGTGGGGGTAATTCTCGGCCTTGACCTTGACGGCGTGAAGGGCGGGTCCGTCGCGGCCGAGGATCGCCGGCAGGACGCGCGTCAGCGCCGCTTCGTCCCATATGGTCTCGGCCAATTTGAAGCCGGCGGCGGCGGCCATGGCGCCGAGATCGGCGCCGAACGCAGTTAAGGACGGCTGCATCCCGGTCTCGCCGTAACACTCGTTGTCCAGCACCACGATGGAGAGATTCTTCGGCCCCTGGGCGCCGATGGTCGCCAAGGCGCCCGCCGTCATCATGATCTCGGCGTCGCCGGTGATCACCAGCACCCGGCGTTGGGGCTGGGCCAGGGCCAGGCCGAGGCCGATGCTCGACGCCGATCCCATGGCGCCCCGGAGATAGAAGTTCAAGTCCCGGTCCATGACGGTGGCGCAATCCCAGGTCGACGATCCCAGCCCGGTGATCACCAATAGATCGCCGGCATCGGCAAGCAGCCTGGCCACCACCTCGCGCCTATCCAGGTTCAGGGTCTTGCCGCCGGCCCGATCTCTAGGGGTCATTATCAAGGGCCTTTGGGATTAACCGTAGGACTTGGCGCCGATGAGCCGCTGGGACAGCACCACGGCGACCGGGTTCATGGCCGCAAACGCGATCTGCACCGCGGCCTCCATGGTCGGGCGCACGTCCTCGGGCCGGTGCACCCAGGTGACGACCAGCCCCATGGTTTCCAACAGCTTCCCCGTGGCCTGTCCCATCGGCATCTGCCAGGGGTTGGCCTCGCCGAACTCGCCGCGCATGGATACCACGCAGAGGAAGGGGAAGCGGCAGTTCTTCAACAAAGAGAAGGCGTTGATGCAGTTGCCGACGCCGCTGCTCTGCATCAGCAGCGCCGCGCGCTGACCGCCGAGCCAGGCGCCGGCGGCGATGCCGATGCCCTCGAGCTCGGTCGCTAAAGGGATGGCGCGGATCTCGTTGTCGGCGTCCAACATCTCGATCAGCCGCGCCTGACCGGCGTCGGGGACATGGCTCACCTGGCGGATGTCCGCTTCCTTGAGCACGTCAAAAATATCTTTCGGCCAATCGGTCATCGCGCCAAATTCCCCATCCATGGGCCGCACGCATCGAGGCGGCGGCCGGCCCGGGGGGTTCTCCTATCCTCGGCCTTAATCAACACCACCCGGGCGGTATTGTAAATGTAGAGTAGGGTCGGGGTCTTGACGTGGACAGGCGGTCAATTGTCAATGTCAAATGTCGGAATTGGTGCGGAAAAACTACTTTGGAAGGGCTTCCATGATGTCATTGAGAGAGGAGTTTGCGTCTCCGCCTTCGCTTACTGAGATGATGTTGGGCGACGGTACGCCGAAGAAGGCGATTTACACTGCCCTTGTTATCGGGACGTTACTGACGGCGATCAATCATGGCGACGTGATAGCGTCTGGGCCGCCCCCGGCGATCTGGAAAGTGGTCCTCACTTATTGTGTTCCGTACTGCGTGACCACCTGGGGGGCAATTACCGGCAAACGTGCGCAGTGGCGTCGACAGCAGCGGGGAGAAGATCAATGAAATTGGAGGACTTCTTCAATCAGCAAAATATAGTAGATCTTAGTTTCTTCAATTTTCGCAATGCTATTACGGCCGCTTATTTCGCCGACAAGGACCTGAAGATTTTAAAGGTCAACGATAATTTCCGGAGCTTTTTCCCAGTCCTTGGCAACGTTACCAACGCGTACTTTCCCGACGTCCTTGAGCAACTTGGCGTTCCGAGCGCGCAGATCGAGAGTTTCATCTCCGACATTAACGGCAAAGGGTCCGTTCTTATTCCCGCGGTTCATATCCGCGTCGATGGCAATGATCGTGTCTACTCCTTGTTATCGGCGCGCACCGAGGACCAGGTTTTTCCTATCTCAATGGCGTACAAGGCCAGTTCGTCGATCGAACCGCCGAGTGGCAACTGAGAAAGGAGCGGGAAGAGCTTTTGGAACAGAAGATTCGCGACCGCGAAGTCATCGAGGAAAAGAGCCGGCGGCTGGAAGAGCTGGCCACCAGATTGGCCAAGTACCTTTCGCCCCAGGTCTACCAGAGCATCTTCTCGGACACCGGCGGCCAGCGCAGTGCATACGCCCGCAAGAATTTGACGATTTTCCTGTCCGATATCGTTCAGTTCACGCCTAAGGGATTCGTGCGCCCGGTACAGGTTTATAAGGTCGGCAACTTCCTTTCCGAGGAACACCGCGAACGCCGCCGTCGGCTGTCCCGAGTCGGCGAACGCGTGGAGGTCAACATCATTGACAGTTCCGACATCCGTGCGGCAATCGAGGAGCTTCGCCAAATCCAGGAGGAATTCGAAAAACAGATGGACGATTGCTAGTGGTGTCCAATGACCTTC
>JAPUGG010000315.1 GCA_027292975.1 Alphaproteobacteria bacterium
TTTCGGCCCGAAGGCAGGGGACCGGGCAACCCAGACGCTGAGCATAACCAGCATTATGCCGCCGCCGCCGCCGATGACGTAGAAACTGTTGCCGATCCCCACCACTTCGGCTATGGCCCCCGCGGCGAGCGGCACCAGCGCCCCGCCGCCTCGGTTAAAGGCAACGCGCAAGGCCATGATCCGCCCCTGCAGGCCCATGGGCACGTTGTTCGCCAATATGGTGAGCATGATCGGCAGGTTGACCCCCTGGCCCGTGCCACGGATGCAGATCGCCATGATCAGAAGCACATAGATGTTGCCCAAGGCGGGGACGATGGCGGTGCCGATAATGGCCATGCCGATGGTGACGATCAGCAGCCAATGGGCGGCGAAATGCCGGGCAAAGAAGCCGGTGGAGAGCGCCACCAGGGCGGAGGCCACGTTGGCGGTGGCCAAAAGGCCGCCGATCAGCGTCCCCGAAAGGCCGATTTCCTTGTCCAGCCAGACCACGTAGAACGAAGAGTGGAGGCCGGACCCCGCCTGGCGCAGCACCGTGAGCATGATCACCAGGGCCACCGCCGGGATCAGCAACAGCCTGAGGGTCTGGCCGAAACCGGCCCCCCGGGCTTTCGGCGCGGCGGTTTCGGCCGCTTTCGTGGAATCGGGGCCGGCCGTGTCGGCTTCCGTGGCATTTTGCGGCGGCGCGGACGTGGCGCCGTCCAGGCGCGGTAGGAAGATCGCCGCCACGGTGCCGCACGCGATCCATAGGGCAAGGACTAAGAAGCCGCCCCAAGAACCCCAGAGGTCCCACGCCGGCCCCATCAGGATGGGGCCGAGGATGCCGCCCAGGCGGGCGACGAAGATCATCCGCCCGGCATAGACGGGATGGCCCCCGAGGGCCTGGCTCACCAACGCCTGGGTGCCGATCCAGCAATTGCCCTCGGCATAGCCCGAGATCATTTGTACCGACACCAGCGCGACGATGAACCACAGCACCGGATCGCCGGCGTTGTCGCCGCCCCAAGCAACGCCAAACGCGCCGGGGACCAGGGGATAGGCCATGGCCGATGCGGCGCCCAACAGGCCGAAGGCGATGATCACCCGGCGGCTGCCGAAACTGTCCATCAGCGCGCCGCCATAGACCGACAGGGAGACGGTGAGGACCTGGCGGGAGGCCAGGATGAAGGCGATCAGGAACGGCAATTCGAAGCTGACCAGCCCGGCGACGAACAGGGCCGCGGCCATGGTGGCGATGGTTTGCAGCGGCCCGAAGAAGAAGGCCGTGCCGTAGATCGAGCCCTGCACCCGCCAGGGAACGTGTTCCAATGGCATGGTCACGGTGATGGGCTTTCAAGGGGACGCCGTGGCGTCCCATAGGGATTGGGGAACCGGGCGGTCGACTTTGGCCGGCCCGGTCGGCCGGAAAGTGCTCTTAGGACCCGCCGCGGGCGCGATCGGGGTCCCGGGGCGGGCATCCGGCCCCTCAGGGGGCGTTGCCGGCGAAGGTGGCGGTGGCCCAGCCGCCTTCTCCCGTGGGCGGGTGGTAGAGTTCCTCTTCCATGCGCGGGACGGCGCCTTCTTTGGCCAGGGTCGCCTCGTATTCGATGCGGATGTTGGGATCTTCCTCGTCATAGGGGATGGCGTTGCCGCCGTCGCGAATGTCGATGGCGCCGAGGTCTTTTTCCTCCACCCCGGGCAGGCCCGCCTTGCGCCCGCGCGCGTTGTTGGGCCCGAACCAGGCGGTGAGCCTGAGCGGTTCCTTGGAAATGCCGAAATGCTGGTGGAACCAGTCGCCGCTCATGGGCGCGGCGCTGACCATGCCCACCGGTTCGTAATCGACGCGCACGACCTTGTCCGCCAGGCCGGATTCCCAAGGCTTGGGACCGAGCTCCGACGGCCAGGTATAGGTATATCCCTTGCCCTTGACGCAGATCAGCACCGCCGCCGAGCCGTGCTTGTGGCCCTTGGAATAGCGTCCGGTCTCATGCTGGCCGATCCACACATAAAAGCGGTTGGAGACCATGTGCGGCTCGATCCGCCGGTAGCCGGGCGAGCGCCGGTTATCCAGCGGCAACTCGCAGTTCACGATGTCGGGCAGCAGGTTGGTCTGCCGCATGGTGAGCCCGCGCACCGGATCGGGGGCGAGATCGTCCTTGGGCTTGAAGTAATCGTCGCTGCCATCGAAGCGCTCGGAAAACGTATGGTCGCAGTCGAAGATGTAATTGCGGCTGTCGAACAGGTTCATGACGTTGGGCGCCGAGGTGCCGGCCAGCAGAAGCGCCGGGCTCGAAGAAGCGTTGATGATTTGGTGATAGGCATTCAGCGGGATCGCGAACAGCGAGCCCTTCTGCCACTCAAAAACCCGCTTTTCGCCGCCGTCCTGCCAAACCTCGGTGGTGCCCCGTCCTTCGACCACAAGGTATTGCTCTTCGTACATGTGGCGCTCGATATTGAGCGCGCCGGCGCCGGGCACTTCCACCACGTAGGAGCCCCACAGGCCCTCGGTCCCGTAGAGCTGGATGAAGGCGCCCTTGCCGCCCATCCGATGCCACGGCTTGAGGGCCAGGTTCTGGACCTTGTGCACGCCGAAATCGCGGTAGATGGGGATGCCCTCCTGGTCCATGAAATTGTCGTAGGGCATGGCCGGCCGCTTGAAGGTACCGAGGCCGGCCTTCGTGGAATAATCGGTGATTTCGTGCCATTGGCTCGGGTTCTCTTGGTCGTGGGGCATGGTTCCTCCAAGTTTATCGTTGCCGGGCTCCGCTACCGCCCGTGTCCCCGGCGCGGCCCCGAGGCGGGGTTGCGCGCGGGCCGGGGATTTGGTGGCGATTATAAGCTAGTGGAAGGCGGCGCGGGAGCGAAACCGTGGTGGCCCGGGCCCGGGCCGGCTCAACCGTCGGCCGGCACCCTGGGGTTGGCGACACCCACCAAGGTGTCACGGGTGACGAGATCGGCCAGCCGGTCCTCGCTCCAGCCCTCGGTGCCCGCCGGGCGCCGGGGCAGCACCAGATAGCGCAGGGTGGCGAGGCTGTCATGGACGCGCAGGGTCATGTCCTCGGGGATTTCGGT
>JAPUGG010000316.1 GCA_027292975.1 Alphaproteobacteria bacterium
CAGGATATACGAAGTCCGAGAACCCGAGTTGTTTGATTCGCCGTAGCCGCTGCATTGGGCGAGTTTGTATTAGCGACCAAAGCAACTCATCATCGTCCTCGTCCTTAGAAAATTTGACAAGGTTGTGTACTGGGTCACGGATACGTTGGTCTCGCGCTAAAGGCATTCCCCGGGAGCATCACTCACAATCAATTAGCGTTTTTCACTACTTCAACAATTTTTTCGGCCTTCTGAATCACAGGTGGAATAGCTTTGCTCGGCTTCATATTTTTTGTTTTTTCTACTGCCGTTTTAAAACGATTTCCACTTCGCATGAAAAACGCTATCGTGGACGCCACCTCCAGCTCAATCGTAGTGTATCTATTTATTTCAGATGCTACCACAAATTGTTTTTCGGGGAGCTTTTTTAGAGTCCTAATGTTCGATGGAAGCGAATAAACGGTCTTATACGTGCCGTAAATTCCTGACGGTTCTTCCCTTTCATTTATCAACCCAACAGCGACCATAAGGTCGATAGTTTTTGCCACATCACGGCTGAAGGGGCCAAAATGCGATATCTTGTATGTCGCATTAGTTTCCAAGTCAGAGTACTGCACGAGATAGACGAGCTTTTGTAGCCGCTTTTTTCCCTCTATCTTCTTTTCCGGCAGCGCATTTATTATGGAAACAATTACATCCTGAATTTTCATTGCCGCCTCCCCGTCAACGCAAAAGTATTCGTTTCTACCAGAAACGCCATCGAATGAAAACCCCAAATAGAACATAGTTGGAACATTTTCTTTATATTGCGTACTTTCACCAATTAATGGCAAAATATTGTGGTTCGATCAGGACAATAAAAAGGGGCAGCCCGAGCCGCCCCCCGGGGCGAACCTGTTGCCCCCCGGCGCGCACCTAAAGTGCTGCGAGGATGGTTTCCGCGCTGGAGGCCTCGAACTGGCCCGACTCCTCCACGTTGAGCAGCGTCACGGTGCCGTCTTCCACGACCATGGCGTAGCGCTGGGAACGGTTCCCGAGGCCGCGTTCCACCAGGTCGAGGTCGAGGCCGAGCGCCTGGGTCAACTTGGCCGAACCGTCGGCCAACATGGTGACCTTGCCCGCCGCCCCCTGGTCGGCGCCCCAGGCATCCATGACGAAAGCGTCGTTCACCGCAAGGCAGGCGATCTCATCGACGCCCTTGGCCAAAATGGCATCGGCGTTGGCGATGAAGCCGGGCAGGTGTTTTAAGGAACAGGTGGGCGTAAAGGCGCCGGGCACGGCGAACAGCACCACCTTGCGCCCGGCGAAAAACTCGTCGGTGGAAACCTGGTCGATTCCGTCGGCGGTCTTGTGCTGAATGGTCACCGAAGGAACTTTGTCACCTACACCTATGGTCATTGCTCGTCTCCCGTTTTGCGACCGCGCCGACTCGTTGATCAGAGAGGCACCTTGAACATTGGCCGCATCTTCGGGCAAAGAGGCGGCAAAATCCAGCGCAGGTTATGTAGGGTTATTGGCCGCGTGCGAGACCCGGCGCCCGGGCGGCTTCCAGGGCCGCCAACACCTCGCCCTTGGTGAGCAGCTCGCCCAAGACGATGCCCGCCGGCGCCGCCGGTCCATAGACGGCGTTGAACGGGATGCCGAAGCGTCCGAAGCTCCTAAGATAGGCGGAGATCTTGGCATCGGGCCGGGTCCAGTCGGCCCGCATGGCGACCACCCCGGCGCCGCGAAGGCGGGCGGCAACGGCGCCCCGGTCGATCACCAGCGCCTTGTTGGCCGCACAGGTGAGGCACCAATCCGCCGTCACGTCGACGAACACCACGCGGCCCTCGGCCACGTGGTTGAGAATCTTGACCTTGTCGAACGGCTGCCAGGTGATGCCCGCATCCTCCATGGCCCGCGCCGCGGCCCTGGGCGCGGGCGCCCCGGTCAGCGCCGGCACCGCCAAAAGTGCTGCCAAGCAGGCGGCCGCCAGGCCCACGGCCGCGGGTTTGAGGCGGGGGGCGGCGCGGCGCAGGATCAAGGCGGCGAATAGGCCGGTAAGCAGGGCGCCTGCCGCCGCCATGGCCGCCGTGCCGGCGACCACCCAAAGCACCGATACCAGCCACCCCGCGGTCAGCAACAAGACGCCCCCCAATACCCGGCGCAGCACCACCATCCAGGCGCCGGGCCGGGGCAGGCCGGTGGCCATGGCCGGCCAGGCCGCCACCGCGAGATAGGGCGCCGCCAGGCCCAGGCCCAGCATGGCGAAGACCGCGAGGATTTCCCCCGGCCCACGGCTGAGGGCGAAGCCCATGGCGGTGCCCAGGAACGGCGCCGAGCAAGGGGTCGCCAGCAGGGTCGCGAAAGCGCCGGTGGCGAAGGCCCCGCCGATGGAATTGCCGGCGCCGGCGCGGGCCGCCTGGTTGGCGAAGCCGGGCAAGGGAATCTCGAACAGGCCGAACAGGTTGGCGGCGAACAGCACCACGATCGCGGCCATGGCGATCAGGAACAGCGGCGCCTGGAACTGGATGCCCCAACCGACGGAAGCGCCCGCCGATTTGAGGGCGATGGCGCCCCCCGCCAAGACCAGGAAGGAAAACACGATCCCCGCGGCGGTGGCGAGGAAGCCACGGCGGACCGCCGCCGCCTCGGCCCCGCCATGACCCACCACCGAGAGCACCTTGATGGACAAAACCGGCAGCACGCAGGGCATCAGGTTGAGGATCAAGCCGCCGAGAAAGGCCAGGCCCAGAATCACCACCAACCCCAGGCCCGGCCCAACGCCGGGCCCGATTCCCGACACCCGCACCACCTGTTCCAGGGCGCGTGCGCCATCGGCGAGGGTCAAGGTGAGCAGCGGATTATCCGGCGGCACCGCGCCCTTGCCGGCGAGGCCCACGGCGATCCGAAACAACGCCACCCGCTTGTCCCCGGACAGTTCCAGGCGCGCCGGCCCGAAGCGCAGCACCCGCGGCCCCTCGACCAGAAGGTCGGGCGCCCCGAAGCCGTCTCGCGACCGGGCCAACACTTCAAGGGTGAGCCCGCCCGGGGCCTTTTCGAACCGCGCCTGGGCGACCGAGACCGGCGCGCCGGCCACCGCGTCCCCCGAAATCCGGGGTGGCACCCGCCGGGCGTAGCGTTCGATGACGGCGGCATGGCGCGGGGAGGCGGTGCCTTTACCGGGCGGGAGATCGAGGACCAATCGCGCCTCATAGGGGATACAGATCTTTTCACAGGTGAGGTAGGTGACACGGGCACGCAGGGTCAGCGCCCGGCCCGGCGTCTTGAGTCGGATATCGAGGGGCAGCACCACCTCGTTGCCGTAGACCATGGTGGTGAGCCCGAAGATGGTGAAGCGCTCGGGCAGGGGCCAGCGGATGGCGGCACTTTGGAGATTGCGCGAGCCCTTCCAGTCGATCGCCGGCGGCACGCCCGCGTCCCCCGGAGAGCGCCAATAGATCTTCCAACCGGGCTTGAGCCGGAAATGCAGGCCGAGACGGACGGTGTCAGCCTTTCCGGCCCCGCTTGCCGGGCTGATCAGCCGGACCGCCGATTGGTCGGTCCGGGCCCAGGGGGAGGCCGCCGCGGACGCCGCTTGAATTCCGCCCAACAGCGCCCAGACGGCACCCAGGACGGCCAAACCCGCGGCCCAAGGAGACCCCTGGTAGATTTTATACCGGCCAACCGGACTTTTCGAAAACATCATCATTTCAATAGTTTAAGTAAAACCTCATGGCCCTCGCCCCGGCGCACCCCTGTTTTAGCCCAACCGGGGTTTACCATCCATCAATTACCATCACCTTATTGTTATGGCGAATTCACTTGCTTCTTTGCCAAAGGCCAAGAGAATAGTTGCATGGTTGAACACGCCAGTTCATCGGTCGAGGATGGCTACCTGACCGGGCAATTTCTTATCGCCATGCCGCAGATGGCCGATCCCCGGTTCGCCCAGACGGTGATCTATTTGTGCGCCCATACCGCCGACGGTGCCATGGGCCTGGTCATCAACCGCGAAATCGACAGCATCACCTTTCCCGGCCTCTTGAAGCAGCTGGAGATCGAGGTGGCCGATGCCGACGACCAGATCAGGATCATGTTCGGCGGGCCGGTGGAAATGGGCCGCGGTTTCGTTCTTCATTCCCAGGACTACCTCCAGGACTCCACCCTGCTCATCGGCGAGCGGGTGGGCCTGACCGCGACCATGGAGATTCTCAAGGACATGGCCACGGGGGCGGGGCCGAAGCGGTACCTTCTGGCGCTCGGTTATGCGGGTTGGGCGCCGGGTCAACTGGACCATGAGATTCAGGCCAATGGCTGGCTCAACGCGCCGGCCGACGAGAACCTTATTTTCGGCGACGATGCCGGCTCCAAATGGGACCGGGCGCTGGGCATCCTCGGCATCAGCGCGGCGCTCCTGTCGGGCGAAGCCGGACACGCCTGAGGGCGCCAATCCCTTGATTTAAAGAACCGTCACCGGAGCGCGCGCACCGTGGCATCGGGCGTCTCGGCGCCGGTCCGGCGGTGCCCCCGGCGTTTCGTCGCCTCCTCGGCGAGAAGGGCGAACAACAGGTGATCCTCCCAGGCGCCGTTGATGCGCAAGTACTTGGGCGCGAATCCTTCCTCGCGGAAGCCGCATTTGCAGAGCACCCTCCGGCTCGCCTCATTGCGGGGCAGGCAGGCGGCTTGCAGCCGATGCAGGCCCAAGCGCTCGAAGGCGTAATCGATGACGCAGCCGAGCCCTTCGGTCATGATCCCCTGGCGGGCAAAGGGCGCCCCGACCCAATAACCGAGCGTCCCGGTCTGGGCAACGCCGCGCCGCACGTTGGTGAGGGTCACCCCACCGCGTAACGCCTCCTCGGCGCGGGAAAAAACGAGAAAGGCATAACCCGTCCCGGACTGCCATTCCTCGGCGTAATGGCGCAGGCGACGGCGATAGGAATGGCGGGTCAGGCTATCGACGGGCCAGCTGGGCTCCCAGGGCACCAGGAAGACGCGGGAGCGCTCCCTGAGATCGGCCCAGGCCCGCCAATCGTTGTCCTGGGGTGGGCGGATATAGACGTTCCGCCCGTCGATCCGTTCCTCGGCGGGAAGCCTTTGTGATGATTTGAAGAGGTCCAGCATCCCCTACTCCGCCGCGTTGGTCCAGCCGGCCAGGCGGTCCACCGGCCCTACCGGTCCGAGGGCGGCAAGGGTCGGCGCACCGCCGAACACCCGGTTGGCCAGGCGGCCGATGGCGGCGGCGTCCACCGCGTCGATGCGCTCCACGATCTCCTCTACCGGTATCGGCCGCCCGAATATCAGCAGGTGCTGGCCCAGGCGCTCGGCGCGCGCGCTGGTATTCTCCATGGCCATCAGCAGCCCCGCCTTGAGCTGCGCCTTGACCCGGGCGATTTCCTCCGAACTCACGGTGTCGCCGATGGTGGAAAGTTGGTCCATGACCACGGGCATCAGTTCCCCCACCTCTTCCTTGCCGGTCCCCGCATAGAGCCCGAACAGGCCGCCGTCCTGGTAAGCGGTGTTGAAGGTATAGATGGAATAGACCAGGCCCCGCCTTTCCCGCACCTCCTGGAACAGGCGCGAGGACATGCCGCCGCCCAGCACCGAGGACAGCACGCTCATGGTGTAGAAATCGGGGTCTTCGTAAGCCAGCCCGTCGAAGCCCAGCACCAGGTGGAGTTGCTCTAGCTCGCGTTGTTCGGCGTGGTGGCCGCCCCGGTAGGTGGCGGCCTCGGGCTCGGCCACGCCCGGCGCCACCATGGCGCCGAAGTAATCCTCGGCGAGGCGCAAAATCGCTGCGTGGTCGACCTTGCCCGAGGCCGCGAGAACCATGCGATCCGCGCCGTAGCAACGCTCCATGTAGCCGTCGAGCGCCGCCCGGTCCAGCGCCCGGACGTTATCACTGGTGCCCAGGATCGACCGGCCGATGGCCTGGTCCGGATAGGCCGTCTCCTGGAACTGGTCGAAGACGAGATCGTCGGGGGTGTCGGTGCACTGGCCGATCTCCTGGAGGATCACCGCCCGTTCGCGCTCCAACTCCTCGGCCTCGAAGGTGGAGTTCTGGAGGATATCGGCGAGGATGTCGACCGCCAGGCCAACGTCTCCGGCGAGCACCCGCAGGTAATAGGCGGTGTTCTCGCGCGAGGTATAGGCGTTGATCTGCCCGCCCACGGATTCCACCTGGTTGACGATATCCTCGGCGCTGCGCCGCGCCGTGCCCTTGAAGGCCATGTGTTCGAGCATGTGCGAAACGCCGTTGAGTTCCGGCGACTCGTGGCGCGCGCCGATGCCGACCCAGACGCCGATGGCCACCGTTTCCACATGGTCCATGCGGTCGGTGGCGACGGCGAAACCGTTGCTCAATCTGGACACCTCGACGCTCATGCCACCTCCTTTTCGGCCAGGCGGTCGCGTACGAAACCCTGGACCGCCGCCAGGTCGTTGGCGAGCACGTCGAAGCGCTCGGTGCGCTCCATCAGGTCGGCCATATGAGCGGGCAAGGGCGGCCTGATCCCGGTGGCCTGCTCCACGGCATCGGGAAACTTCGCCGGGTGCGCGGTGGCCAGCGAGACCATGGGCACAGTCCCATCGCCGCGCTTGGCCGCGCCGGCGGCGACGCCGATGGCGCTGTGGGGGTCCAACAGTTGGCCGCTCGCCTCATAGCGCCGGCCGATCTCTTCCAAGGTGCCGGCGTCGTCCATGCGGAAGCCCGCGAACACGTCCCGCGCGGCGCCCAGCGCGTCTTGGGAAAGTGCCAACTCGCCGTCCTGGAAGGCCGTCATCGCCTGAGCGACGGCCGCGCCGTCGCGGTCCAGGAGGTCGAACAGGTAGCGCTCGAAGTTGGACGCCACCTGGATATCCATGGAGGGCGACAGGCTGGCATGGACCGGGCCCTGCGTCATGGTGCCGGTGGCCAGCAGGTTTGAGAGGATATCGTTGGCGTTGGTCGCCAGCACCAGGTGCGAAATGGGCAGGCCCATCTCCCGGGCGGCGTAGCCCGCATAGATATTGCCGAAATTCCCGGTCGGCACGGCGAAGGCGATCTTCCGTTCCCAGCAGCCCAGCGCCGCGGCGGCCACGAAGTAATAGACGATCTGGCCGAGGATGCGCGCCCAGTTGATGGAATTGACCCCGGACATGGCGACCTCGTCGCGGAAGTTTGGGTCGTTGAACATGTCCTTCAAGAGCGCCTGGCAATCGTCGAATGTGCCATCGATGGCGATGGCATGGACGTTGGAATCATCGACGGTCGTCATCTGCCGGCGCTGCACGTCGGACACCCGGCCATGGGGGAAAAGGATGAAGATATCGATGGCCTCGCGCCCGCGGCAGGCCTCGATGGCCGCCGATCCGGTATCGCCCGAGGTGGCGCCGATGATGGTCACCCGGCGCCCGCGCGCACCAAGGATGTGGTTGAACAGGTTGCCCAAGAGCTGCATGGCGTAGTCCTTGAACGCCAGCGTCGGCCCGTGGAACAGCTCCATCAGCCAGTGATTGGGGGCAAGCTCGACCAACGGCGCGACGGCCCCATGGGTGAAGACCCGGTAGGTTTGCTCGACCATGGCGCGGTAGGTGCCGGCATCCAGGGCCGCGCCGATGAACGGGCGTGTCACCCGGTAGGCCACCTCGGCGTAATCCAGGCCGGCCAGGGCGGCGATCTCGTCGGCGGAGAACCGGGGCCAGGATTCGGGCACGTACAGCCCGCCGTCCCGGGCCAGTCCGGTCAGCATGGCATCGGCGAAATCAAGCGCCGGGGCCGAGCCCCTGGTGGAAATGTAACGCACGTCCTACGCACTCCGTTCTTGAACGGGCAAACCTACCCGCTGCTTATAGGCCAAGGCAACGACCGCCACCAGCCTCAGGCAAGGTAGCGGGCGGCGAGGTGGACCTTGAAGGGCTCGGTGGTGAGCGGCCTGCCGGTGGCCTCGGCCATCAGCTCATCGGTACTCATGAGCGAGGCCTTTTGGTGCACGTTTTCCCTGAGCCAGCCGACCAAAGGCGTGAAATCCCCCGCCGCCAGGCCGTCGGCGATGCCCGGCCGGGCTTCCGTGGCGGCGGCGAACAGCTGGGCCGCGGCCAGGGCGCCCAGGGTATAGGTCGGGAAATAGCCCCAGGCCCCGTCATACCAGTGGATGTCCTGGAGGCAGCCCTCGGCGTCATCGGCGGGGGTCAGGCCCAACAGCGCCCGCGTTTCCTCGGCCCAGGCGCCGGGCAGTTCCTTGACGGCGAGATCGCCGGCCAACATGGCGCGCTCGAGGCGGAAGCGCATGATGACGTGCATCGGATAGGTCACCTCGTCGGCATCGACCCGGATGAAGCCCCTTGCGACCCGGGTGTAATGGCGGTGGATGTTGTCCACCTCCCAGGCCGGGCCGGACGCGCCGAAGGCCTCGCGCATGCGCGGTGCCGCGAAGGCGATGAATTCCGCCGAGCGGCAGGCCTGCATCTCGATCATCAGGGACTGGCTTTCGTGCAGCGCCATGCCGCGCGCCGCGCCCACCGGCTGGTGGCGCCAGTCCACCGGCAGGCCCTGTTCATAGAGCGCGTGGCCGGTTTCGTGCAACACCCCCATCAGCCCCGGCATGAAATCGTCGCCGGAATAGCGCGTGGTGATGCGGATGTCTTCGGGCACGCCGCCGCAAAACGGGTGGTGGCTTTCGTCGAGCCGCCCGTGGGTGAAGTCGAAGCCAACCACCTCCATCATCGAACGGCAGAGCTTGCGCTGGGCGTCGATGGCAAAGGGGCCGGGCAGGTCCAAGGGTGGCCCCGCCGCCGCCTGCCGGGCCAGCACGTCGTCGGTGAAACCGGGCAGGAAAAGGGCTAGATCGTCGAACACCGGGGCGATGGCGGCCGCCCTTCCGCCCGGCTCGAAGCCGTCGAGCAAGGCGTCATAGGGATCGAGGCCCAGCGCGTCACCCAGCGCCACCGCGCGCTCGGCCACCAGGTCGCGCACTTCCGTCAAGGCCGGGGTGATCATCGCGAAGTCGGCCTTGTCCTTGGCCGCGCGCCACAGCAATTCGCAGGCCGAGCCCGCTTCCGACAGGCGGCGGACCAGATCCGCGTCCACCGCCACGGCGCGCGCCCGGCGCCGCCCCATGCCGGCGAGATTGGCCTGCTGCCAGGGATCGAGGCCGCGGTCGGCCTCCGCCGCGTCGAGGAAATCGGCGAGCGCCGGATCGCACAAAATCTCGTGGCCCAGCACCTTGAGAACCGAAAGCTGGCCGGCCCGGGCAACGCCGCCGCCCATGGGCATGTTGGTGGCCATGTCCCATTGCAGGATGCCGGCGGCATCGCCGATCTTGGACAGGCGCTCGAAGCGGGATTCCAGTTCTTGGATGGGTGTCCTGGCCGTGGTCATGTCGGCTCCTCATGGGCCGGGCGCGCGCCGGTCGGCAGCCCCTTGGACCGGCCCGTGTCCTAAGAGCCCCACCAATAGATGGAGAAAAACAGGAACAGCCAGACCACGTCGACAAAATGCCAGTACCAGGCGGCGGCCTCGAAACCGACATGTTGGTCGGGCTTGAAATGCCCCTTGACCGCGCGGACCAGGCAGACCGTCAGGAAGATGGTGCCGATGATCACATGGAAGCCATGGAATCCGGTGGCCATGTAGAAGGTGGTGGGATAGATGCCCTCGGTGAAGCCGAAGGCGGCATGGGAATATTCATAGGCCTGGATCAAGGTGAAGGTGATCCCGAGCGCGATGGTGGCGGCCAGCCCCCGCACCAGGTCCCGGCGGTAATCCTCGATCAGCCCATGATGGGCCCAGGTCAGGGTGGCCCCCGAGGACAACAGAATAAAGGTGTTGAGCAGCGGCCAATCGAAGGGATCTAGCACCTCGACCCCCTTGGGCGGCCAAGTCCCGCCGGCGGGGAACAGGGAAGAGGCGAAGAAGGCCCAAAAGAAGCCGAAGAAGAACATCACCTCGGAGAGGATGAACAGCGCCATGCCGTAGCGCAGGCCGATCCGGACGATGGCGTTGTGGCTGTGGCCGTCCTGGGCCTCGCGGACCACGTCGGACCACCAGCGGAACATCACGTAAAGCAGGGCGGCAAGCCCCGCCAACATGATCCACGGGCCCCCGTCATGGAAGAAGACGATGGCGCCCCCCGCCAAAACCATTACCGCGGCCGCGCCCAACACCGGCCACGGGCTGGGTGCGACCATATGATAGGGATGGTTCTGATCGGGCTGCGTGTCGGCCATTATTCCCTACCTCTGAGGCTCGGGCGCGCGGAAAAAGGTGTAGGACAGCGCGATGTCGGTGACATCATCGAGCTTGCGGTCCTTGGTGAGGCGAGGGTCGACAAAGAAGCTGACCGGCATGTCGACGCTTTCGCCGGGTTTCAGGGTCTGGCGCGAGAAACAGAAACATTCCACCTTGACGAAGTAGGGCCCCGCCTTATGGGGCGTGACGTTGAAGGTGGCGATTCCGGTGACGGTCTGGTCGCTGAAGTTGGTGGCCCGGTAGGTGACCAGGGCATTTTCACCGACCCGGAGGGTGATCTTCGGCTTGACCGGCGCGAACGACCACGGCAACGAGGAATTAACATTGCCCAGCATGGAGACGGTGATCAATCGCGTGCCCTTGGCGAGGGCGGCGGCGTCCCTGGCCGCGGCCTGGGCCGCGGCCAGGCCCGCGACCTGGGTGGTGCCGCCGAAGCCGGTCACCTGGCAGAAAATGCGGTAAAGGGGCACCGCGGCGAAGCTCGCCCCCACCATGGCGGCGACCGCCAGCGCGGCGGCCAAGGCGGTCATCCGGTTGGCCCGGGCCGCGGCCATCAGCCCGCCCCGCCCATCTTGACGATGGTGATCACGTAGAACAGCAACGCCAGGGCGCCCAGCACCGCCAGCACCGCCAGATTGCGGCTGCGCAGCTGGCGTTGGCGCGGGTCCAAGGCGGGGTCCCGATCCCGGTCCCGGCCCGCCATCACGCGGTTCCCCCCACGCCCAGCACCAGCGCGTCGGCCATGAGCAGCGCGAACAGAAGGAACAGATAGAGGATCGAATAGGCGAACAACCCCTTGGCGGCGCGGTCGCTTTTCTCGTGCCAGACCTTGTAAGCGCCGGCCAGGAACAGGGTGCCCAGCACCACCGACGCACCGCCGTAGATGGCCCCGGCATAGCCCAAGGCCCAAGGTGCCATGGTCAGGGAAACCAGCATCCAGGAATAGAGCACGATCTGGCGCCGGGTTTCCCTGGGGCCCGCCACCACCGGCAGCATGGGCACCTTGACGGCGGCGTATTCATCGGCCTTGGTGAGCGCCAGGGCCCAGAAATGGGGCGGCGTCCACAGGAAGATGATGCCGAACAGAATCATCGGCATCAGGGTCACATCGCCGGTCACCGCGGCCCAGCCGATGATCGGCGGGAAGGCGCCGGCGGCGCCGCCGATGACGATGTTCTGGGGCGTGCGGCGCTTGAGCCAGATGGTGTAGACGAACACGTAGAAGCCGATGGTCAGCGCCAGCAGGGCCGCCGCCAACCAATTGACCGCAAGCCCCATCACCGTCACCGCGCCGATCGCCAGGGTGGACCCGAAGCCGAGCGCCACCCCCGCCTCCATCCGGCCGGCCGGGATCGGCCGGTCGCGGGTGCGTTTCATGCCGGCATCGATATCGCGGTCGTACCACATGTTGATGGCGCCCGAAGCGCCGGCGCCGACGGCGATGCAGAGCAGCGCAACCCCGGCGAGGACGGGATGAATGCCGCCCGGCGCCAGCACCAGCCCCGCCAGGCCGGTGAAAACCACCAGCGACATCACCCGCGGCTTGAGAAGGGCGATGAAATCTTCGACCGCGGGCGGCGTATCGGCCGCCGCCGCGGGATCGGTGGCCGGGTTCCGGGCTATGGTGATGTTGGACACAGTTTATCCTTTCCCAAAGCTCTTAAGTCCTTGGCGGCGTTTCATGGGTATGGAAGGGCGCCGGCGACGGCACCGTCCATTCCAGGGTCGTCGCCCCCTCGCCCCAGGGGTTGGCGCCCACCCGCTCCTTGGTTCTGAACATCTTGTAGAGCAGCACCAGTAACACCGCCGTGCCGGCCACCGAGACATAGCTGCCCAGGGTCGAGACCATGTTCCAGCCGGCG
>JAPUGG010000317.1 GCA_027292975.1 Alphaproteobacteria bacterium
CCGCGCCGGGCCCCGTTAAAACACCCGCGCCGGAGCGCGTCAAGCACGCCCGCACGGGTTGCCGCCAGGGGCCTCGGGACGTAAGATTCGACGCAAGGAGACCCCACCATGCTGAAGCCTGCCGCGGCCATGGGCCGCATCGGCACCGAGAGCGCCTTCGAGGTCCTGGCCCGGGCCAAGGCCCTGGAGGCCCAGGGCCGCTCGATCATCAATCTCGGTATCGGTCAGCCGGATTTCCAGACCCCGGAGCACATCGTCGAGGCCGCGATCAAGGCGTTGCGGGACGGCCATCACGGGTACACCCCGGCGGCCGGCATCCCGGAGCTGCGCGCGGCGGTCGCCGCCGACATCGACCGGCGCCTCGAGGTTGCGGTCGACCCGGACGACGTGGTGATCGTGCCCGGCGGCAAGGTGACCATGTTCTTCGCCGTGCTCTGCTTCGGCGAGCCGGGCGCCGAAATCATCTACCCGAACCCCGGCTTCCCGATCTACGAATCGATTATCGCGTTCAGCGGCGCGACCCCGGTGGCGGTGCCGCTGCTGGAGCAGAACGGCTTCGCGTTTTCGGCCGAGGACGTGCTGTCGCGCATCACCCCGGCGACGCGCCTGATCATCCTCAATTCGCCGGCCAACCCGACCGGCGGGGTGACCCCGCGCGCGGAGGTCGACAAGCTGGTCGCGGGCCTGGAGCGCCACCCGCAAGTCGCGGTGCTGTCCGACGAGATCTACGGCCAGATGCTCTACGACGGGCGCCCGCATGCGAGCCTGATGCACTATCCTGAGATCCGCGACCGGGTGATCCTGCTCGACGGCTGGAGCAAGACCTACGCCATGACCGGCTGGCGCCTGGGCTACGCCGTCTGGCCCAAAGAGCTGGTCGCGGGCGTGACCCGGCTGGCGATCAACTGCCACTCCTGCGTGAATGCGCCGAGCCAATACGCCGGCATCGCCGCCCTGACCGGCCCGCAGCAGGCGACCCGCGACATGGTCGCCGCCTTCGCGGCCCGGCGCCGGGTCGTGGTCGAGGAACTGAACGCCCTGCCGGGGATCTCCTGCATCGACCCCTTCGGCGCCTTCTACGCCTTCCCCAACATCTCCGGGACCGGGATTGCGGCCAAGGAGCTGGAGGTCAAGCTGCTCGAGGAGGCCGGGGTGGCGACCATCGCCGGGACCTCGTTCGGGGTCCACGGCGAGGGCTATCTGCGCATCTCCTACGCCAACTCGATCGACAATATCAGGGAGGCCATGGGCCGCATCCGCACCTGGCTGGAGGCCCGCGCCGCGGCCTAGCGTGGTGGCGCGCCGCGGAGAACCCATCAAGGGCCGGATTCGACGCGATCGTGATACCGCGGACGGAAAATTCCCGAGCCTGTTCCCGCCGGTCATCCCCCGGCCGCCCTGGCCGCCGCCATCGCGCGCTACATGCCGTAACCCCATCTGCCGCGCCGCCGCGTTTTCCACAAGGTGTTTCGCAACGAGAGATCAAATTCCTATATAACCTCTTGCCATGCACCTTCGAACGCAACAGTAGGGAGAGGTTTCATGCCCGCATTGGATGGTTCGGTCGGCCAGGGCGCCCAGAACCAGCGCCACGACGTGGCGGTGGTGCAAGCGGCGCTGGGCAAGGCCCGGGGCCGCGACCGCAAGCCGTACTGGCCCGGCCCCATCGACGGCGACTACCCGCGCCACCGCCGGGCCCTGGACCAGTCGATCGCGGTGTTTCAGCAGGCCCACCGCCTGCGCCCCTCGGGCAAGATCAACCGCCTGGGCAGCGACGTCGACCGGCTCGAGACCGCCTTGCCGGCGGGCCACGGCCGCATGTCCGGGGTGCCCGGGACGGTGCTGGTGCGGCGGCGCAACACCGCGGCGCCGGCGCCGTTCGCCGAGGCGGCCGCGCGCACCGAAGCCACCACGCCGCTGCCCGATTTCGAACGCGCGGCGCTGGCGGCGCTCCAGCGCGACCTCTTCGAGGCACACAAGCTCTATTTCAAGGTGACGGGCCTCGGCGTGGTTTCCGGCGGGCGGTTTCAGGTGTCGCTGACCTGTCCGGACTCCGAGTGGCTGGACCTCCGGCGCAACGTCTTCGAGCTCGGCGGGCGCCTGCCTCGGGCCCTGCGCAAGGGCCTGGAGGGCACCCTTCGCGGCGCCGCGCGGGCCTGGAAAATAACGCCCGCGTCCGGCGACCGGCCCGGCCTGGTGCTGGCCAGCACCCACGCCTTCCCCGCGCTCCAACCCGGCGCCGCGCCGAAGGGCACCGACCTCGACGCCCTCGCCATCACCCAGGTCCCCGGCGATCCCACCGCCCGCGCTTGCCTCGCCGCCTGCGTTGAGCTGGCCGTGAGAGGCGAGACGGAAACCCCCGCCGGCCGCAAACAGTTCGACGATCTGGCCGAGGCGGTCGGCGTCATGCACCCGCAGACTCTCAAGACGCTCGTCACTGCCGCGCAAACCGCGAAAGGGGGAGGGGCAACCGCACTTGCTAGACCGACGACGTGGCCCGTCCAAAATCCGAAAGTTACCAGCCCTTTTGGCCCGAGACCCAGCCCTACACCGGGTGCTTCGACACAGCATAATGGCGTCGATTTCCGTGCACCGAGCGGCACGACCATCTATTCGACGGAAGATGGAATAATTCACGGTATCGGCTCGAACTCACGGGCTGGTAATCATATATTCGTAAGGAACAATAATGGCAGTATGTCCAGTTATTCTCATACCGCACCGTTGGCTAGCCTGGCCGTTGGCCAATCGGTTCGTGCCGGAGACCCGATAGGCTCTTCGGATGGTAGCGGCAATATTTCGGGACCGCACCTGCATTATGTCTATCGGCCGGGTACACCACAAAGCCCCGCAACACCGGCAACAACTCCGATCGATCCGGTGCAAAGTTAATTTGGGGGCGCTGTCAATCCGCCATAATTTCGCGCCATCTTTTGGGGGGTGATAACCATGAGGTTTGGATTCTCGATAGTCCTGTTCGGGTTGGCGGTCGGCCTACTTACCGGCTGTGCCAGTCCGGAAATCGAAATGGACATTCAACTCGACAAGACCATCGAGACATTGCTGGATGCGATTCGCACGCGGGACGACGATGCGATTCTATCGCTTACAGCCGAGCCGCAGAGCTTTAGCGAAAACGGCCGGCTCGAAGATGACGTGGCCGGGTTCCTATATGACGGCGCCTTTGTTCGCGGATTCAGTCCCGATGCGCGATCGGTCGTGGAGGTCATGGCGTTCGGCTCGTTGCGGGTTCAAGTCGTGCGGGAGAACGGCAGCCGTGCCACCGCGCTCTTCATACCCGAGCAGTTCGAGGAAGCGTCGCGGAGCGTTTCGTTCTATAGCGAGCGTTGGATGCGCGACTACTTCGCCTGCGAGTTCCATCTAATCGATGGCCGCTGGATACTACGCTACAACATTTGCTTCGCCCTAACCGACGGTCCCTATCCGGAGCCACATGGATAGCGCCTGCCGCCGGCCCTGCGCAAGGGCTTGGAGGGCACCCTGCGCGGGGCCGCCCAGGTCGCAGAGCTGTTGGGCGCCGGTCGGCTCGGCCGGCATGCGCGTGAGATCGAAGACCCTCAGGCCGTGACGCGGCCCGGTCACGGTGGCATCCTCCCGCGGTGAAGGCGTGCCGCTACCTAGTGCGGTGGAACAGAGATTCGCGGGCTCCGCTGCCGTGATTTCAGGCGGATTGCCCAATAGTTAGGCAGTTTCCAAATCCGACGGCCGAGGGTGCAGATGTTGGATTCTTTGTGGATCAAGGGCTTGACGTAGAATCCGCGGCGGCGCGCGCTTGGCACGCTCCCTGCGAGAAGGCTTAGGGCGGCCGGCTGTGCGGGGCGCGCCGCCACTGAGTCATGACTCCCCACCGAACAAGAACGGCGCACCATGAAAAAAATC
>JAPUGG010000318.1 GCA_027292975.1 Alphaproteobacteria bacterium
ATCGTTCGATCAGGTTCAGGATTTCCAGGACGTCGTCTTCGGTCAGCTCCATGGAGATTTGCTCTCCCCCTCCAAACACTCGCCCATGTTCTTACAGGTTTTCTCAAGCCCTCGCCATCATGGCCCGAGCGGGCTTGACAACAGCGGCCCGAGCCTGAAGCTTGTGCCGAGGCGGGCCCCAGCAGGCGGCCCCAAAGAAACGGGCCGGCGTCAAGGCGCCGGGCAACCGCCGGGCCTTCGCACCGGCGTCGATCAACGGGGGTTCACATGGATCTAAAGGGATGCGCGGCAATCGTGACCGGTTCCAGTTCGGTGACCGGAATCGGCGCCGAATGCGCCAAGGCGCTGGCCGGGCGCGGCTGCAATGTGGTGATCAATTACCTTTCCAACGAACAGGGCGCCAAGGAGACGGCGGCGGCCTGCGAGGCGCTCGGCGCAGAAACCCTGATCTTCCAGGGCAGCGTCGCCGAGGATCAAAGCTGCCGCGACATGGTCCAGGCGGCCATGGACAAATGGGGACGGCTCGATGCCCTGGTCAACAACGCCGCCACCACCAAGCCCATCAAGCACGTGAACATGGACCAGCTGGACGGCGATGAATTCATCCGCATTTACAAGGTCAACGTCATCGGCGCCTATCAGATGATCCGGGCCGCGACCCCCCATCTCAAGGCCAGCGGCGACGGCGCCGTGGTCAACATCTCGTCGACCGCGGTGTTCCGCGCCTCGGGCAGTTCCATCGCCTATTGCGCCTCCAAGGGCGCGCTCAACAACATCACCATTTCGCTCGCCCGGGTGCTGGCGCCCGAGGTCCGGATCAACGCCGTGTGCCCCGGCGGGCTGCTGGGCAACTGGACCCGCAAGATCCTGACCGAGGAGGAGTACCAGCGGCGCGTCGACCAAGCGGCCGACGATTATCTGTTGGGCAAGGCGATCTGGCCGGTGGACGTGGCCAACACGGCGCTGTGGCTGATCGAAGGCGCGACCCATATGACCGGCGAAGCGGTCCGGCTCGACGTGGGACGCCACCTCCAGTAACCGCCCCGGAGACGGCGCCAAGAACGGCTTGCGCCGGGCAAACCCGGCACGTTAGTGTAGCGGTAGTTTGGGAACCTATTTAACCGATTGGCGGCGTAGAAACGCATTCGCATTAACAGGGAGAACGGAGATGAAAAAATTGAAAGCCAGTAGCGTCCAAATTGACAAGGCGGTCACCCGGCGTGGCCTTCTCAAGGGGGCCGCCGTGGCCACCGGCGCGGTCGCCGTGGCCACCGCCTCCAAGGGGCTGGGTTTTCCCTATATCGGCAACGCCGAGGCGGCGAAAACCACGACCTGGCGCATCCAGACCTCCTGGACGGGCGGCATCGGGCTCAAACTGTTCAAGGACTGGTGCAACGGCATCAAGGACAAGACCGGCGGAGAGCTTGCCTTCAAGCCCTTCGGCGGCAAGGAAGTGGTCGGCGAGTGGCAGCTTTTCGATGCCGTCAAGAACGGCGTCCTCGACGCCATGAACCCGTTCACCCTCTATTGGGCGGGGCGGATGCCGGCTTCGGTGTTCTTCAGCTCCTATCCGCTGGGGCTGCGTACCGAGGGCGAGTGGGACACTTTCTTTTACGGCCTGGGCGGCCGTGAGATCGCCCGCGAGCTGTTTGCCAAGTTCGACATGTTCTACGTCGGGCACATCCAGCACGGCCCCAACATCATCCACTCGAAGGTGCCGATCCGCTCCATCGAAGACTTCAAGGGGCGCAAGATGCGTGTCCCGGGCGGCATGGTGGCCGAGCTGTTCTCGGCGGCGGGGGCCAAGACGACTCTGCTTCCGGGCTCGGAGATCTTCGCCGCGTTGGAGAAAGAGACCATCGACGTCGCCGACTACGTGGGCCCGGCCATCAACTACGCGCTGGGCTTCCATCAGGTGACCAAATACATTTCCATGGGACCAGCGGGCTTCATGTCGATCTACCAGCCGGTCGACCTCATGGACCTAACGGTGGGCATGAAACAGTGGAAGGCGCTGTCTTCGCGGATGAAGCATTTCGTGGAAAACGAGGTGCATTCGTACTCCGACCATCATTTTGCGGGCATCCAGAAGGCCGACCAGGACGCATGGAAGAAGTTCGAAAAGGCGGGCACGGTGGTGTCCCGTCTGTCGCAACGGGACGTGGATGCGTTCACCAAGCTGGCCGTGCCGTTGTGGTTCAAGTGGGCCAACAAGGATAAGAACGCGGCCCGGGTGTTCAAGATCCAGCTCGACTACATGATGTCGGGCAGCCTCGGCTACGTGACGCCGTCCATGATCAAGGGGCACTCCCTCAAGCTGTAAGGGGTGCGAACTCCCCCATGGGTGGAATTGCCAACAACGGCGGGGGGCGCCCATTGCGGCGCCCCCTATCCGTTATGCGCGCGCGTGAGATCCGGGGTCCGGTGACATGCCCAGCCTGACCTTCGTCCTGCCCCACTGGCTGTACTGGTCGGGTCTCGTGTTGTTTCCGTTGGCCGCTTATTTCATGGTGCGGCGGGGCGCGGTGAAACCCCAAGCAACGGCCGTGAGCCTTCCCGTCGGCTATCTTCTGTGGCTTTTCGGGGGGTTCGTCGGGCTGCACCGGTTCTACGTGCGCTCTTTCCTGGGCGCGGTCTACATCCCGCTTTTCGTCGCCATTCTTTTCGGCAACAGCCGGGGGCGCCAGGCGCTGAACCGGGTTTCCGGCGCCCGCAACGACCTCATGATCGCCAAGTTCGACGTCGAGCGCTTTCAAGAGGCCGTCAAGCAGGGCAAGGACGGAGCCCAGGCGATGATTGCCAAGGCCGAGCAGGCGCTGGCCGCGGCCCACGACCAGTTCGCGGCGGCGGGGGCCAACTTCGAGCAGTGGCAAACGGTTTCCGCAAGCCTCGCCATGGCCATCGCCGTGCTGCTGGCCATCGATGCCGTCGCACTACCCCGGCTGGTGCGGCGCTGCGCGGAACGGGAGGAAACGGCAACGAAGGTAGCCGGCAAACCGCTCGCCGAGGTGATCGAGGAGGTCACGGGGCCGGCGGCGGAGGCCGATTCGACGCGCAAGGTGCATTGGCGCATCACCGGCGCCATCGACAAGATCAGCGGCTTCAGTGGAGAGTTCGTCTGCTACTGGTCGGTGATCGCGGTGTTCGTTTATTACTACGAGGTGATCGCCCGCTACGTCTTCAATTCGCCCACCAATTGGGCCCATGAAAGCATGTTCCTGATGTTCGGCATGCAGTACCTGCTGTCCGGCGCCTACGCCATGCGCGAGGGATCCCACGTTAGGGTCGACGTGCTTTACCTCCACCTCTCCGACCGCGCCAAGCTGATCACCGACGTCGTCACCTCGGTCTTCTTCTTCATATTCACCGGTGCCCTGCTGGTCACCGGGTGGATTTTCCTGAGGGATTCCATCGACGTCTGGGAAGTGTCCTTCACCGAATGGGCGATCCAGTACTGGCCGATCAAAATCTCCATCGTCCTCGGGGCCGTGCTGATCATCCTTCAAGGGCTCTCGAAGCTGATCAAGGATTTCGTGGCGCTGACCCGGGCGGGGGCATAGACCATGGGCCTTGAGATCGGCATCGGCTGGCTCACCCTGCTCATGTTCGGGTCGCTGGTGATCCTCTTGATGGCGGGATTGCCGCTGGCCTTCGTGACCGGCGGCCTGGCGTGCATTTTCCTCTTCGTGTTCGGCGACGCGCGGATGCTCAACATCCTGCCGTCGCGCATCTACCCGTTCATGACCGACTATCAGCTGTCGGCCATCCCGCTGTTCATCTTCATGGCGTCGATGCTCGAACGGGCCGGACTGATCGAGGAGCTGTTCGACGTCATCTACAAAATTCTCGGCGGCCTGCGCGGCGGCCTAGCGACGGCGACGATCATCGCATCGACGATCTTGGCGGCGATGGTCGGCGTGATCGGCGCGACCGAGGTGACCA
>JAPUGG010000319.1 GCA_027292975.1 Alphaproteobacteria bacterium
TGACGCGTTTGCAAAACACGCGCCCCGCCGTCGTGAAAAATGCCTCTAACCCTTTGAAAAGATTTGGGGGGCGATCGGGGACTCGAACCCCGGACCCGCTGATTAAGAGTCAGCTGCTCTACCAACTGAGCTAATCGCCCATGGACGCGCTGGGAACCCCCGTCCGGGAAGGGCATGGATATAGCAACTGCCCTGTGCTTTGTCGAGGGCCCGGGGGGGCCTCAGGCGGGGCCGGCGGCGGCGCCCGTCCGGCCGATCACCAGGTCGCGGTGCACGTGCACGCCCATCAACAGCCCGAAGCCGGCCAAAAGCGTCAGCATCGAGGTGCCGCCATAGGAAATCAGCGGCAGGGGCACGCCCACCACCGGGATCAGCCCCATCACCATGGCGATGTTGGTGAAGACATAGACAAAGAAGGCGGAGGTCACCCCCAGCGCCAACAACCGGCCGAACTGGCTGTGGGCGCGCAGCGCAATGGAAAAGCCGTAGATCAGCACCAGGGAATAAAGCGCCAACAGGCCCAGGCCGCCGGCAAGGCCGAATTCCTCGGCCAGCATGGTGAAGATGAAATCGGTCTGCTTCTCCGGCAGGAAGTTGAGATGGGCTTGGCTGCCTTTGAGGAACCCCTTCCCGGTAAGGCCGCCCGAGCCCAAGGCGATCTTCGATTGCAGGATATGGTAGCCCGATCCCAGGGGGTCGAATTCTGGGTCGAGGAAGGTCAATATGCGCCGCTTCTGATAGGGTTTCATGAACTGCCAGGAGATGGGAACGGCGATCAGCCCGAGGCCGATCATGAGACCGAATTTCCAGAGTCTGACGCCGGCGATGAAGAACAGCACGCCGGCGATCATCAGCAACATCATCGCCGTGCCGAGGTCCGGCTGGCGCAGCACCAGGGCCGCCGGCGCCGCGCTCAGCAAAACCGGCCAGATAAGGTAGCGCGCCTTGGTCACCGCACCTTCGGGCAGCGCATGGAAATAGCGCGCGAGAACGATGATCAGGGCGAGCTTCATCACCTCAGCGGGCTGCAGGTTCACCGGCCCGAGACTAATCCAGCGCTGGGCCCCCATGCCGGCGGCGCCGATGAACTCCACCGCCACCAGAAGGGCGAGCGCGCCCAAATAGATGATATAGGCGTTGCGCAGCCAGATTCGGATATCCACCAGCGCCAAGCCGATCATCACCAACAGTCCCGGCCCGAAACGTGCCATCTGGCGCGACGCCCAGGGGTGGATATTGCCGTTGGCCGCCGAATAGAGCATGGCGAACCCCACCGAGGCGATCAGGGTGACCACAAGCACCAGCCCCCAGTTCAGCTGGCCGAGCTTCTGGACCAAGGACATTTGCGGCGGCCTGAAGGACTCGGCGGACATCACCGGCCCCCGTCCCGATCGGTGCCACCGCCCAGCGCGGCCTTGGCCCGCTCGCGGCCCACCTCGACGCTCTTTGCTTCTCGGCCCACTGCCTTTTCCGCCTCCTCTGTGCGCCTGAGCGCCTCGACCATGACATCCCGCGCGATAGGTGCCGCGGCCTTGGACCCGCCGCCGCCGTGCTCGACCACCACGGAAATGGCGAACCGGGGGTCGTGGGCGGGCGCATAGGCCACGAACAAGGCATGGTCGCGCTCCTTCCAGGGGCGCTGTGCGTTCTTGATAATACCGCGCCGGCGTTCGCTGAGGGTGATCCTGCGCACCTGGCTGGTGCCGGTCTTGCCGGCGATCTGCCAGCGCTTTTCGCGTATCCGCGACCGATACGCCGTGCCCCGGGGGGTGTTGGAGACCGCGAACATGCCCCGGCGCACCACGTCCATCGCCGCATCGGAAATGCCGAGGCTGGCCCCGGGCCCGGGCTGACGCGGGTCCGAAGTCTGGGGCCGTTCACCCGGCGGGTCCAGGAAGATCCGCGGCGTTACTTCATGGCCGCCATTGCCGATGCGGGCCGCCATCACCGCCAGTTGCAAGGGTGTCGCCAGCATGAAGCCCTGGCCGATGCCCGCCACCAGGTCCTCCCCGCCCTGCCAGCGCTGGCCCATGACGGCGAGCTTCCATTCGCGGGTGGGCATCAGGCCCGGCTGCTCTCCCGGCAGGCCGATGCCGGCCGGCGCGCCCAGCCCGAAACGCTCGGCCATGGCGGCGATCCGGTTGATCCCCGCGCGCCGCGCCAGGTCGTAAAAATAGACGTCACAGCTCTGCTGCAGGGCGGTGTGCATATCAACAAGCCCATGGCCATGCTTTTTCCAGCAATGGAAGCGGGCGTTGCCCAATTGGACGAAGCCCCTGCAAAAGACGCTGTGTTCGGGGCCGGCGAGCCCCGCCTCCAGGGCGGCAAGGGCGACCATCATCTTGAAGGTGGAGCCCGGCGCGTATTGTCCGGCGATCGACTTGTTGGTGAGCGGCGCGCGCTCGTTGGCCATGAGTTCGCGCCAATAGCCCCGGGTTACCCCCTTGGTGAAGGCGTTGGGATCGAAAGCCGGCGCCGATGCCAGGGCCAGCACCTCGCCGGTCCGCACGTCCATTACCGTCACCGCGGCGCTCTCATTGCCGACACGCTTATAGGCGAATTCCTGAAGCGCCATATCGATGGTCAGGCGGATCTCGTCGCCGGGCTGCCCCTCCTTGCGCGACAGCTCCCGGACCACCCTTCCCGTGGCATCGACCTCGATCTCGGACCGGCCGCCCCGCCCCCGGAGCCGTTTGTCGCGGACTTTCTCGACGCCATTCTTGCCGACCCGAAACGACGGCAATTGCAAAAGCGGGTCGCCGGTGATGTCGCGTTCCGACACCGCCCCCACATAGCCCAGAAGATGCGCCGCCGCTTCGCCGAAGGGGTAGAGCCGGGTCTGGCCCACCTCGATGAGCACACCGGGCAATTCCGGCGTATTGACCTCGATCTTGGCCACTTCCCGCCAGTCGAGATTCTCGCGGATGGTCACGGGCACGAAACCGCGCTTGCGCCTGATCACCTTCTTGACCCGTTTACGGTCACGCTCGTCGAGCGCGATGAAGCGGGCGACGCGGTCCAGGGTCTGATCGATATCGGGGCTGCGCTCGGGCACCACGACGAGCCGGTAATTCTGCTGATTGGTGGCCATCTCCACCCCGTAGCGGTCGAAGATGATCCCCCGCGGCGGCGCCAACAAACGCAGGTTGATCCGGTTGTCCTCGGCCAAGGTGCGGTAACGCTCGGCTTCTATGACCTGCAGGTAATACATGCGGCCCGCGAGCGCCGACAGCAACGCCAGCTTGCCGCCCGCAACGACTACCGCCCGGCGGCTGAAGACACGGTACCGTGCCCGGTCGCGGATCACGTTAAGCCTCCTGGGGCAGAAGCCTGTGCACCCCGTGAAGAATCCAGGTGAGCAACGGGTAAATGGCGACGGTCACCAGGACCTGGAACGCCGCCGCCCGCGGCAAGATCAACTGGCCGGCGAAGGCGCTGGCGAAAAGCCAGTTCAACGCGCCGGCACCGAGGGCGACCACCATGAAGCCCCACCAAACCACCAGGAAGGATTTATTGCGAAAGAAAATCCGTTGGGAAACGATCACGCCGTAGACCAAGAGAAGAACCACGGCGCCGGAGCCCACAAGGGCGCCGGTCAGGATGTCCTGGACCAGACCGATGGCGAACACCGCCGCCGGAGGCAGCAGGCCGGGATGATGGATCGCCCAAAAGAATACCGAGGCCAGGACCAGCATGGGCACGATGGCGGCGTAGCCGGGGAGGGCAAAGGGAACCACCGTAACCAGGACGAAAACGACACTGAGGCCCGCCGGTATCAACCGGCGAGCCCACACGTCCAGCCGATTCCAAAGCGCTGCCGTCACCGCGGGCCGCCCCCGGTCTTGCCGGCCGCCACCTTGGGCGCGCGCACCGGCGCGAAGGCGACGATTTGAAGGTATTCCAGCCGATTCAGGTTGACGAAGGGCTGGACGCGGAAACCGCCGCCCTTGGAAGCAAGGACGCGACCCACCGGCAGGCCCGGCGGCAGAATCCCGCCGTGACCCGAGGTCACGATGCGCTGGCCCGGCTTGACGACCGCGGATTCCGGCAGGTAGCGGAGAGCAGGCCGCGACGAATTGTCGCCGACCAGAATGGCCCGCGTGCGGCTCTCTTCGACGATCACGGGAATCCGCGAATTGAGGTCGGTCAGGATAAGCACCCGGGCCGAACGCGCGCCGGCCACGGTCACCCGGCCCACCAGGCTGCCCGACGCGATCACCGCCTGGCCCTTGGCGGCGCCTTCGCGGACCCCGGCATTGACCAGCACGCTCTTGACGAATGGCCCGCGCCCATCGGCGATGACCCGGGCGGTGATGAAGCTGTGCCGGGCCGGGCCCTTATAGCCGAGCATCCCCCGGAAGGCGCTGTTCTCGACCGCGAGCTTGTGGGCGGTCCCTTGCCAGGCGCGCAGGCGGACCACTTGCTGCCGCAGCCGGGCGTTTTCGGAACGCAAGGCGAAAAACTCGCGGATATTGGCGATCCCCCGGTCCACGGCGGCCACCGGATGGGCGATGGTCTCCAAGATCGGTGTGGCGACATCGGCGACCGCGGTCTGCATCCTCTCGACGAACACCGCGCCGCTGTTGCCCAACAGCATGAAGCCGAAGCCGACGATCACCAGGGAGGCGAGCACGAAGCGCTGGCCCATGCCCCTCAGCGGGCTGGCGAGCCGCGCGATCAATCCCGGTCTCCTGAATTCCATCGGCTTCCTTTATGATTCCAAGCGGTCCTAGTAACGGTCCAGCACGTCGAGGGTCTTGGTCTCCTCCAGGGCCCTGCCGGTGCCGAGCACGACGCAGCTCAAGGGCTCGTCGGCGATGGAAACGGGAAGGCCCGTGGCATGGCGCAGGACGTAATCGAGGTTCGACAAGAGCGCGCCGCCACCGGTCAACACGATGCCCTTGTCGACGATGTCGGCGGCTAGCTCCGGCGCCGTGTGTTCAAGGGCCACCTTGACCGCCTCGATGATGGCGCTGACCGGTTCGGCCAGGCTTTCGGCGATCTGGCGCTCGGAGATGATCAACTCCTTGGGCACGCCGTTCAGGAGGTCGCGGCCCTTGATCTCCATGACCTCTCCTTCTTCCCCGTCGGCCGGCGGACAGGCGGAACCGATTTCCTTCTTGATGCGCTCGGCCGATCCCTCGCCCACCAAGAGGTTATGGTTGCGCCGGATATAGGCGATGATGGCCTCGTCCATCTTGTCGCCACCCACCCGCACGCAACGGGCATGAACGATTCCGCCAAGGGACAGAACCGCCACCTCGGTGGTGCCGCCGCCTACATCCACCACCATGGATCCGGTCGGCTCGGTCACCGGCAGGCCGGCGCCGATGGCCGCGGCCATGGGCTCTTCGATCAGGAAGACCCGGCGGGCGCCGGCGCTTTCGGCGGATTCCCGGATGGCGCGGCGCTCCACCGCCGTGGAGCCCGAAGGCACGCAAATGACGATCTGCGGATGGGCGAAGGAGCGGCGGTTGTGGACCTTGCGGATGAAGTGCTTGATCATTTCCTCGGCGATCTCGAAGTCGGCGATGACGCCATCGCGGAGCGGCCGGATCGCCTCGATGTGCCCCGGCGTGCGGCCCAGCATCATTTTGGCCTCGTCGCCCACCGCCAAGACGTGCTTGCGGCCCCTGGATTCGTGGATCGCCACCACCGACGGCTCGTTGAGGACGATGCCCCGGCCCTTGACGTAAACCAGCGTATTGGCCGTCCCAAGGTCGATGGCCATGTCCGCCGAAAACATGCCGAATAATCTTGAAAACATGGAACCTCGCTTCTTCCCGTTGTGGGACCGGCACCGACCGCCGGTCCCTTTTCACCCTGGCGCCCGCTAAGCCGAGAGCGCCGAAACCGTTTTTTCGCGCTTGACCATGAGCTTGTTCAGCGCATTGACATAGGCCCGTGCCGACGCCACCAGGGTGTCCGTATCGGCGCCCTGGCCGTTGACCGTGCGGCCATTCTCCTCGAGCCGCACCGTGACCTCGGCCTGGGCATCGGTGCCGCCGGTGACCCCATGGACCTGGTAGAGTTGCAGCCGCACCTCATGGGGAAAGAGCTCGCGGATCGCCCGGAATGTGGCGTCCACCGGCCCGTCGCCGGTCGCCGTGGTGGCGCGGTCGGTGCCGTCCACCTTAAGGGTCAGCTCCGCGGTCTGCGGGCCTTCGGTGCCGCAGATGACCTTCAGGCTCACCACCTGGATGCGGTCGTTGGAGCGGATCACGGTATCATCGACCAGCGCCAGAATATCCTCGTCGAAGATTTCCTTTTTCTTGTCGGCCAGGTCCTTGAACCGGCGGAACACATCGTCCAGGGCGTCCTCCCCTACTTCGAGCCCCAGGTCCTTCAGTTTCTCGCGGAAGGCATGGCGGCCCGAATGCTTGCCCATGACCAGTTTCGATTTGGTCAGGCCGACATCCGCGGGGTTCATGATTTCATAAGTCTGGGCGTGCTTCATCATACCGTGCTGGTGGATGCCCGCTTCATGGGCGAAGGCGTTGGCGCCGACGATCGCCTTGTTGGGCTGAACGATGAACCCGGTGACGGCGGAGACCAGGCGCGAGGCGCGCATGATCTGCGTGGTATCGACTCCGGTTTCATAGGGCAACAGATCCTTGCGGGTCTTGAGGCCCATGACGATTTCCTCGAGCGCGGCGTTGCCGGCCCGCTCGCCGAGCCCGTTGATGGTGCATTCCACCTGGCGCGCACCGGCCGCCACCGCGGCCAGGGAATTGGCCACCGCCAGCCCCAGATCGTTATGGCAATGAACGGAAATCATCGCCTTGTCCATATTGGGCACCCGGTTCCTCAGCATGGTGATCAGCGCGCCGAACTCCTCGGGCATGGCGTAGCCGACGGTATCGGGGATATTGATGGTGGTGGCACCGGCGTCGATGGCCGATTCCACGCAGCGGCACAGGAAATCGTGCTCGCTGCGCGATCCGTCCTCGGGGCTCCATTCGACGTCGTCGGTATAGTTGCGCGCGCGGGTCACCGAAGAGATCACCGCGGCGTGGACCTCGTCGGGCTCCATCTGCAGCTTGTATTTCATATGCAGCGGCGAGGTCGAGATGAAGGTATGGATGCGTTTGCGCCTGGCCGATTGCAAGGCCTCCCCGGCGCGGTCAATATCACCGTCATGGGCGCGGGCGAGGCCGCAGACGGTAGCGTTGCGAAGAGTCGCCGCGATCTCACGGACGGCCTCGAAATCGCCGTTGGACGCGACCGGGAAGCCGGCCTCGACGATATCGACGCCGAGCTCATCGAGGACCTCGGCGATCCGCAGTTTTTCTTCCAATGTCATGGATGCGCCCGGCGATTGCTCGCCGTCGCGCAAGGTGGTGTCGAATATGACGACTCGGTTCTGGTCCTTACTCTCGGTCATGGGTCAATCCTTGCGACAATAGGCGTCAATGGGTTTCCGGAAATCCCCTAAACGGCGGCACCATGCCGCGGCTCAGGGGCGCCTAAGTCGCAGCCCCAGCCCCGGGGCCCACAAGCGGGACTTCGAAGCGAACGCGACACGGCGAGGGGCCGCCGGGGCCGCAACCCCACAGACCGGTTCCACCATATCTTGACCTTGCCACCAGCTTGTCATTTTCCACTCGGCCCGCCACCCGGCAAAGGTGGAGAACCTGTCCCTTCGATCATCGAACCCTTAACCGGACCCTGTCCGCTTCCCGGGCAGCGCCGCGGCGATGCGGCCACTGCCACACCTTGACTTCCATATCATCAGTCCACGAAAACCTTAATAAAATTGGTTAAGACGCTCTTTTTACGCCTATTTCTGCCCCTTTCGCAATGGGCAAATGGAATTCATGGCGCATGGCCTGGGTCCCGCCGAAAAAACGAGCCGCGGCGGCGACGCCACGGCCCGGTCAGGACAACTTACCGTCCGCGGCTCAGTTTTTCGCCTTGTCCACGAGCCGGTTGCCGGTGATCCAAGGCATCATGCCCCTGAGGGTTTCGCCCACTTCCTCGATGGGGTGCGCCGCCTCGCGCCGGCGCATGGCCTTGAAGCTGGCCTGTCCGGCGCGGTTTTCCAGCACCCATTCCTTGGTGAAATTGCCCGACTGAATCTCTTCCAGCATCTCCTTCATACGCGCCTTGACGCCCGCATCGATGAGGCGTGGGCCGCGGGTGTAATCGCCGTATTCGGCGGTGTTGGAGATCGAATAGCGCATGTTGGCGATGCCGCCCTCGTAGATCAGGTCGACGATCAGCTTGACCTCGTGAACGCACTCGAAATACGCCATTTCCGGCGCATAGCCGGCTTCCACCAGGGTTTCGAACCCGGCCTGGATCAGCGACGTCAGGCCGCCGCAGAGCACGGACTGCTCGCCGAACAGGTCGGTTTCGCATTCCTCGCGAAAGGTGGTGCCGATGATTCCGGCGCGCCCGCCGCCGATGGCCGACGCATAGGCGAGGCCGATGTCGTGGGCGTTTCCGGTGGCGTCCTGCTCGACCGCCAGCAGCATCGGCACGCCGGCGCCGCGCTGGTATTCGGAGCGAACGGTGTGGCCGGGGCCCTTGGTCGCGACCATGAACACGTCGAGGTCCTCACTGGGCTCGATCAGCCGGAAATGGATCGACAGCCCGTGGTCGAAGGCCAGCGCCGCGCCCT
>JAPUGG010000032.1 GCA_027292975.1 Alphaproteobacteria bacterium
CGAGGCCGGAATGGGCGCCGGCCACATCATCCACTATACCTCCTACCTGGTGGCCGGCACCGAGCAGGGCCCCTATGACGAAGCCCGCCTCCGCCATCTGGGTGATGCCCGACCGGCTTCGACCAAGATTTTCATCTCGGGTCTGGCCCGGCCCGGCATGCTGTGCGAGGTCCAAGCCTTCGCCGCGGCGCCCGCCGAACTTGAGGAACCCGTGGTCTAACGGGCCCCGGGAGCCGGCTCATGAGACCATAATCCCGGCTCAGGTTTGCCTAGAGCACTTCCGGGCCAAATTGAACCATTTGACCGGGATGATTTTGCCCCAAGGCTAGGCGCGCTTCGCATGGCGATGCCGGGCATCGGCAAAGATGCGCAACGACGCCTTGGGGCTAAAGCACCCGGCCTATGGTGGGGCTCATGAGCACCCAGGGTGCGTTGCGGCCGTCGTGCGGATGCACGCTTCGCATGACGCCCGATACACCGCATCGCGCTTCGGACCGCGCCTTCCCTGGAAGCCCATGAGTACCCATCAAATTGATTCAATTTGGCCCGGTAGTACTCTAACCGCGGGGATCGCATCGGGATCCCCGATCAGCGCGATAAAGGCGGCGCGAACCCGGGCCGAGGTCGCCGCCATCTCGTGGGTCAGGGCCGCGAAATCCTCCATCTCCGTGGCCCGGACGAGGGCCGCCTTCAACCCGTCGGACGCCGCCTCTTGGTCGAACGGGCCCTCGACCGTGAAGCGCAGCATGCCCTGTATGGTGCGCCACAATTTACCCCCATGGCTGAGCATATTCGCGGTCTCGGAATCAAGGATTCCGGCCTCGCTTAGGCGGGCGAGCGCCGCACTGGTATTGGTCTCGAGGACGGTCTCGTGGTCCCGGGTGTGGCGCAGCTGCAAGTATTGGGCGATGAATTCGATATCGAATAGGCCGCCGCTGGCGTATTTGACGTCCCATGGACTTGACGGCGGATGGGCCTCGGCGATGCGACGGCGCATTTCGACGACATCGGTCCTCAGTTTCTCGTGATCCCGTCCGGCGGCCAGGATCGCGCCGATGGCATCCTCGATCTTGCCGGCGAGCGGCGCCGGCCCGGCGATAATCCGCGCCCGGGTCAGGGCCATGTGTTCCCAGGTCCAGGCCTGGCGGTCCTGGTAGCCGATGAAGGCGGCGAGGCTGGAGGCGATCGGCCCGGCCTTACCCGAGGGGCGCAGGCGCATATCGACCACGTAAAGCAGGCCTTCGGCGGTGGGCGCAGACAGGGCGGTGATCAACTGTTGGGAAAAGCGCGTGAAATACTGGCTCGGTGAAAGCGGCCGCGGGCCGTCGGATGCGGCGCCGGCATCGTCGCCGGGCACCGGATCGTCGTAGATAAACAACAGATCCAGATCGGAATTCTCGGTAATCTCCCGGCCGCCGAGCTTGCCCAGCGCCACCACCGCGAGACCCTGCCCCGAGAGGCATCCGTGCCTGGCTTGGAAATCCTTCATGACCGTGGCGTAAAGGGCCTCGACCTCGACCTCGGCGAGGTCGGTCAGGGCCGCCCCCGACCGGTCGGCATCGAGCATGCCGTTGATGATCTGCATGCCGACCCGAAACTTGTGGTCGTTGGCGAAGCGGCGCGCCCGGTCGAGCACGTCTTCGAAATCGTGGGCCATGCCGAGCACGTTTTTGAGGCCGTGGGCAAGGGCGGCGCGGGATTCGAGCGGCCCATAAAAATCCCCCGTCAGGACCCCGTCGAACAGGGATGGATTTGCCGCCAGATAGGCCGCGAGCTTGGGGCCCGATCCCATGATTTCCGCCACCAGGGAGAGCAGCCCGGGATTGGCGAGCAACAGGGAGAAAAGCTGCACGCCGGCGGGCAGGTTGGATAGGAAGGTGTCGAAATTCCTGAACGCGGCGTCGGGATTCACGGTTTTCGCGAGCGCTTCCAAAAGCCCCGGACCCAGTTCGGTCAGCAGCTCCCGGGCACGGGCGCTGCGCGTCGCGCGGTGGCGTCCGCGGTGCCAAGTCCGGATGCGCTCGGCGATCATGGACCCTTCCTCGAAGCCCATCCGGGCCAAAGTCGCCAGGGTCTCGGGGTCGTCCTCGCCGCCCGTGAACACGAGGTTGCCGGGGCCCGAAAGCGACGCGGATTCTTCGAACAGATGGGCGTAGTGATGCTCGACCCGGCCCAAATGCCCCTTCAGTTCGCGGGTGAAGGGCTCGGTTCCGTCGTAGCCGAGAAATACCGCGAATTGGGCGAGATCATCGGCATCTTCGGGAAGGCTGTGGGTCTGGCGGTCGTCGACCATCTGCAGGCGATGCTCCGCGGTGCGCAGGTAATGGTAGGCCGCGATCAAGTCTTCGGCGACGTCCGCGGACACGCGGTTCTCTTCGGCCAGCGCCGCCAGCGTGGCGACGGTGGCGGGCGAGCGGAGCGCGGGCACGCGGCCGCCCCAGATCAGCTGCTGGGTCTGGGCGAAGAATTCGATCTCGCGGATGCCGCCGCGACCGAGCTTGAGGTTATGGCCGCCGACGGCGTGCTCGACGCCGCCCCGATGGGCGTCGATCTGGCGCTTGATGGAATGAATGTCGTCGATCGCCGCGAAATCCAGGTTCTTGCGCCAGAGAAACGGCTCCAGATGCCCGAGGAAACGGTTTCCCGCCTCGATGTCTCCCGCCACCACCCGGGCCTTGATCAGGGCCGCGCGTTCCCAGTTCTGGCCGGTGCTTTCGTAATAGGCCTCCGCCGCCGCGATGGAAACCGCGACGGGGGTCGAGCCCGGGTCGGGCCGCAGCCTGAGGTCGGTACGAAAGACGTAGCCGTCCCGGGTCCGGGATTCCAGCATGTTGACGAGGTCGCGCACCATGCGGACGAAAAATCGCGGCACGTCCTGAGCCCCCGTATAGGCCAGGCGGTCGGGATCGTAAAAGGCGATCAGGTCGATATCGCTGGAATAATTGAGCTCATGGGCGCCGAGTTTGCCGAGACCGAGGATGAATAGGCCGGCTTCGCGTTCCGGCGCGTCTCCATCCCCGGGCGCGATCTCTCCGGCTGCCGCCGCGTCCTTCAACAGCGACCGCAACGCGGCGCTGACCGCGAGATCGGCGAAACGGCTGAGCGCGCCGGTCACCTCGGCCAGGTCCCAGGCGCCGGAGATATCGGCCATGGCGATCACCAGCGCGGCGCGCCGCCGCGCGACGCGCAAACGGCGCATGATGTCTTCGCCGGCGTCAAGATCGTCAAGGGTGGCGAAGGCCACGGCCAACGCCGGTTTGACGCCGGTCTCACAAATCACGCGAAAAAAGGCGGGTTCGGCGAGCATGCACCGTGTAAGCCAGGGGCTGTTGCCGAAAATTGCGCCTAATAACGCTTTGCCCGCGGTCTGTTCCGCGAGATTCTTCATGAATGCGCCGAGCCCCGCGTCAGAGGCCGCGGCGGCAAGTTCCAGCCAGTGGGCGAGACCGGTTCGCAGCCGTTCTGAATCTGCAGGTTTCGGCAGGGTGCTGGGATCGGGTACAAAGGTCACAGGTCCATTCCCCGGCGGACGAATGTGGCGCACACTGCGCGAACTCTGCCGAGGGGTCAAGACCAGGGAAGGCGTGCTTTTTCGTGATCAAGTGGTGTTTTAAGATCTTCGTCGAACTTGTCGCGATCGGCGTCGCGGGGCTGACGGTGCTTGTGGTTTTCGCCATCGTCCGGCTGTCCATGGGGCCGATATCCCTGGACATCCTGACCCCCCATATCGAGCGGGGGCTCAATGCCGAAGGCGGGAATTTCAAGGTCACTTTGGGTGGCAGCGTGCTGGCCTGGTCCCAAGCCGACCAGGATCTCGACATCGTCGTGAAGAATGTCCGGGTGACCGATCGGCAGGGCGCCGAACAGGCCTATGTCACGAAAATTGCCATCGGCCTGTCGATTCGCGCCCTGATCGGCGGTGAATTCAGGCCGACGCGCCTCGAGTTTTTCCGGCCGCGCTTGAGGCTGGTCCGGGGCGAGGACGGGCGCATCCAATTGGGCGACCCGTCGGCGGGCCGGCCCGCGCCCACGCCCGCCACGGGTGAAAGCACGGCCAAGGATTCCCAGGACAGCCGCGACCTGCCCTTTGGTGGCGAGATCACGGCGACCTTGCTCGGCAGCCTATTGACGCGTCCCGCCCCCGACCACCCGCTTCGCTACCTGAGAAGCATCGCTTTGAGCGACGCGGCGCTGGAGTTCGAGGACATCCGCAACAATTTCCGCCTGACCTCGCCGGCCAGCGAACTGGTGTTGGTCCGCGACAAGGACGGGATCGCCGTGTCCGCCCATTTGTCCCTTACGGCGGCCGGCAAAACCGCGCCGGTGGACATCACCGGCAGCTACCGGGTGGCGACCAAAAAAATCCAGCTGACCGCCCATTTCGGAAATCTCGAGCTCGCGCGCCTGGCCAAACTTGGCGCGGCGCTGGCGCCGCTCGAAGCCATCCGCTTTCCCGCCGACGGCGAATTGGGCCTTACCATGGACGCCGATGGGCGGATCGACACGATCACCCTTGAGGCCACCGCCGGCGCCGGAAAATTAGCGCTCAAGGGTCTCTATGCCAAGCCCATCGAGGTGCGCGCCATGCGCATCAAGGCGCGTGCCGATGACGGCCTCACACGCTTCACGCTCGATCATCTGACGGTGGATCTGGGGGGCCCGAGAATCGGCCTTGCCGGGCAGGGGGTGCGGGCTGGCGGGCTGACCTCCGTCACCCTCGACGTCACCGCCCGCGACGTGACCATTTTGGACCTGAAGCGGTTATGGCCCAAGGGGGTGGCGCCCGCCGCGCGTGAATGGATCACCGAGAACATCGACCAAGGAAAGGTCGGGCGGGCCGATACCCGTGTCGAATTCACCTTGGCCCACGGTCGGGACGGCAAACCCGGCGGCATCGATGTCCGTCGCCTCGAAGGGGGGTTCGATTTCGCCGACCTGACGATCCATTACCTCAAGCCGTTGCCGCCGATCAAAGGGTTGACCGGCCGGGCCACGGTGAGCAAGGACGCGATCGTATTCGAGGGCGGTTCGGCGCGCGTTCAGGGCCTGCGCCTGGACGACGGCAAGGTGCATATCACCGGTCTCGATCGGGGTAGTGAGTCCCTCAAGGTGGAGGCCGTCGTCAGGGGCCCCTTGCCGGCGGTGCTGGCCCTGCTCGGCCACCCCCGGCTCGACCTCCTCAAGGGCTTCGGCGTCAATCCCAGAGAGGTCAGGGGCGAAATGGCGGCCCGGCTCGCCATCGAACTGCCGCTTCTCAAGACCGTGACCTTCGATATGGTCGAGATAGTGGCGGCCGCCAACCTGAGGCGCGTGGGGGTGCCCAAGGCGGCGCTCGATGCCGATGTGAGTGACGGCGAACTGACCCTCCAGGTGGACAAGAAAGGGATGGACGTGACCGGTTCCATCCGGCTCGGTGGCGTGCCCGCCGATCTGGCCTGGACCGAGAATTTTGTTTCCGGCGGGCGATTCCGCAGCCGATACGGGGTTAAGGGTGTGATCGACGATGCCGGGCTGAAGAGGCTGGGCCTGTCTTTCGGGCCTCATGTCACCGGGCCGCTGGCGTTCGACTTGGTCATCACCCGTTTCGACGATAAACGGACCGACATTTCCGGCACCCTGGACGTCAAACAGGCGGCGCTGGTCTTCGATGAGATCGAATGGTCCAAGTTGCCCGGGACCGGCGGCTTCGCGCGATTTTCCCTGAATTTGCAGGATGGCAAGATCCGCCACATTCCCACCCTCAGCGTAAAGGCCGGCGACCTCGATGCCCTTGGTTCGGTCCGCTTGGCCGCCGACGGGAAAACCATCGAGAGTTTCAAGTTCTCCAAACTGGTGTTCGGCAAGAGCGATATCCGCGTCTCGGGCCAGGCAAGGCCGGACGGCGGGCTCGACCTTTCGGTGACCGGCGCCATGATCGATGTCCGGCCTTTTCTTGAAGGGCGGCGCAAGGAGGGCGTGAAACGACCGCTTTCGATCCAGGTCGACGTGGCCGCCGCCCGCGTCGGATCGGGGCCGCCGATTTACGCGGTGCGCGGTTCGCTGTCGCGCGGTACCGGCGATTGGCGACGCATGACCATCCGCGGCACGGTCGGGAAGAACCGTAAGCCGGTGCTGGTGCGCATCACGCCGGGTGGCAAGGACATGCGGAACCTGGTCATCACCTCCAGCGACGCGGGCGCGGCCCTGCGGTCTCTCGACATCACCGAACACATGGTCGGCGGGCGGCTTGCCATCAGCGGCAAGTACGACGACACCAAGCCCGGGAACCCGCTGACCGGCACCTTCCGGGTCAAGAAGTTTCAGATGGTGGGCGCTCCGCTGATGGCCAAGGTCCTGGGCGTGCTTTCCCTGACCGGCATCCTCGACGCGCTATCGGGCAAGGGCATCTCCTTCGATGAGGCCATCGTCCCCTTCACCAAGACCGGCGACGATCTCAGGCTCAAGGATGGCCGCGCCTATGGCGGGGCTTTGGGGTTCACCGCCAAAGGTTGGGTGGATCTGGAGAAGGATCAGCTGGACATTACCGGAACCGTCGTTCCGGCTTACACCTTCAACAAGCTATTGGGGTACATTCCCCTGCTGGGGAAACTACTTGTCGGTGAGAAAGGCTCGGGCGTGTTCGCCGCCACCTACCGCATGCATGGGCCTCTGGCCAACCCCAAGGTCTCCCACAACCCGATGGCGGCCCTGGCGCCCGGGTTCCTGAGAGGCTTGTTCAATATCTTCGAGAAGCCCCCTTCGAGCCCGCCCGCCGAGGGGAAAAAGTCATCTCCCGCCCCCGCGCGCGCCCCCCCGCCCCCGTAAGCGCCGCCGCGCGCCGGTCAGGCCGGGCGCACCAGGGCGTGGCGTTTGCGGCCAGCCGACAGTTTGATCACCCCGTCGCCGGTCATCTGGGCAAGGGTCACCAAATCTTTTTCGTTCGCCACACGCTCGTCGTTGACGCGCGCGCCGCCGCCCTTGATCAGGCGCCGGGCTTCGGAATTGCTGGTGGCGAGGCCGGCGCGGCGGAACAACTCGAAGGCGGCGATGCCCGTTCTCAGTTCCGCCTCGGCCACCTCGAGAGTGGGAAGCTCTTTACCGAGAGCGCCTTCCTCGAAGGTCTTGCGTGCGGTTTCCGCCGCCGCTTCCGCCGCCGCACGCCCGTGGGCCAGCGCCGTCGCGTCATTGGCGAGCAGCTTCTTGGCTTCGTTCAATTCGGCCCCTTCGAGCGCTTCCAGTTTGGCGATCTCCACCAGCGGCAGTTCCGTGAACAGGCGCAGGAAACGGCCCACGTCGGCGTCCTGGGTATTGCGCCAGAACTGCCAGTAATGGTAGCTGCCCAACCGGTCCTGGTTGAGCCACACCGCGCCCTTGGCGGTCTTGCCCATCTTCTCGCCGCCGGCGGTCGTGATCAGCGGTGAGGTAAGGCCGTAGAGCGCCCGGTCGTCGACCCGGCGGCCTAGCTCGACGCCGTTGACGATATTGCCCCATTGGTCGGAGCCGCCCATCTGGAGGGTGCAGCCGTGGCGCCGGGCCAGTTCCAGGAAGTCGTAGGCCTGGAGGATCATGTAATTGAACTCGAGAAAGCTGAGCGGTTGCTGGCGCTCCAGGCGGAGCTTCACGGACTCGAAGCCCAGCATCCGGTTGACCGAAAAATGGCGCCCGTAATCGCGCAGGAAATCGATGTAACCGAGCGCCTCCAGCCACCCCGCGTTGTCCAGCATAACGGCGTCGGTGGCGCCGCCGCCGAAGGTGAGGAACCCTTCAAATACGCTTTTGATGCCGGCCATGTTGGCGGCGATATCGGTTTCGGACAGGATCTTCCGGGTTTCCTCCTTGCCCGACGGATCGCCCACCTTGGTGGTGCCGCCGCCCATCAGCACCAAGGGCTTGTGGCCCGTCTTCTGCAAATGCCGGAGCAGCATGATCGGCACTAAAGAGCCCACATGCAGGCTCGGCGCTGTGCAGTCGAAACCGATATAGGCGGTGACCACGCCCGCGGTGAGCGCCGCGTCCAAGGCGCCGGTGTCGGTGCATTGATGAACGAAGCCGCGCTCGGTCACGGTGTTCAGAAATTCGCTCTTGACCGCTGCCATGCTACCAAGTGTCTTTGCTGCCCGGGCCCGTGGTGACCCGGTGGCTGATGTAGCACGAACCCAGGTGAGGCACAATTGAGCGAAGGCGAAGACCGCGACCCCACGGGCGGCGCCCAGGCTCCGGGCCGGCGTCCGATTTGGGCGCTTGGCTTGATGAGCGGCACCTCCATGGATGGGGTGGATGCGGCCCTGGTGCGGACCGACGGTGTTAAGATCGCCGCCCGCGGCCCGGCGCTGACCCAAGCCTATGATCCGGAGGTCAGGGCGCGCCTTCGCGCCGCCGTCGCCGGCGACTGCGACGAGGCCGAGATCGGCGCGGTGGAACGGTTGATCACCGATCACCATGGTGCCGTGGCGGCACGGCTCTTGGACTCGTGGCGCGCCGAAGCAGGCAGCGCCGCCGCGCCCGCCGTCATCGGCTTTCACGGCCACACGCTTTGGCACCGGCCGCGGGAGGGCAAAACCCGGCAGATCGGCGACGGCCCGCGCCTTGCCCGCCTGACCGGGGTCCCGGTGGTCGACGATTTCCGTAGTGCCGACATGGCAGCGGGCGGCGAGGGAGCGCCCTTGGCCCCGCTTTACCATGCGGCGAAGTTGCGCGGGGCCGATGTTCCCTATCCGGTCTGCATCGTCAACCTCGGCGGCGTCGCCAATTTGACCTGGATCGCCGCGCAAGACCTGGAACTGGAACGGGACGCGGCGGGGATCCTCGCCTTCGACACCGGCCCGGCTTCGGCCTTTCTGGACGACTGGACCGAGGCCCATACCGGCCGGCCCTTTGACGAAGGCGGCGCGCTGGCGGCGCGGGGCAGGGTGGATTCCGAGGCGCTGGGCCGGCTGCTCGCCGATCCCTATTTCGCGGCACCGCCGCCCAAGTCGTTGGACCGGGCGGGCTTCGACGTCTCGGCAGTGGCGCGGCTCGGGGCCGCCGACGGGGCGGCGACCCTGACCGAATTCAGCGCCCGGGCGGTGGCGCGCGCCCGGGATTTCCTGCCGCAAGCGCCGAAGGCCTGGTTCGCCAGCGGAGGCGGGCGTCACAACATTGTCTTGATGGCCGCCATCGGCGCCGCCCTCGGCGCGCCGATCGGTCCGGTGGAGGATCTCGGCTGGGACGGCGACGTGCTGGAGGCCGAGGCCTTTGCTTTCCTTGCGGTGCGCAGCCTGCGCGGGCTTCCTTCGAGCCTCCCCGCGACCACCGGCGCCGACCGCCCCGTGGTGGGCGGACGGTTGCACCGGCCCTGAGGCGGTTTGGTCATACAGATCTTGCGAAGACCGCCCAGGAGTGGCGCGGAGTTGCGGCTCAGCCGGCCTCGAGGACGGGCTCTTCCTTGAGCGCGGCGTCCATGTATTTGCCGACCACGTCGGTCAGGTCCCCCAGGTGGTCCTGGAAAAAATGACCGGCGCCTTTGATTTCCCTGTGCTTGATGGTGATGTTGCGCTGTGAGGCTAGCTTCTTGGTGAACGCATCGACATCGCTGGTGGAAACAAGTTCGTCGGCATCGCCATGGACCACCAGGCCCGATGACGGGCAGGGCGCGAGAAAGGAGAAGTCGTAGAGGTTGGCGGGCGGTGCCACCGAAATGAAGCCCTCGATCTCGGGCCGGCGCATGAGCAGCTGCATGCCGATCCAGGCGCCGAAGGAAAAGCCGGCAATCCAACAGCGCGGCGCATCGGGGTTATGGCTCTGGATCCAGTCCAACGCCGCCGCCGCGTCGGCCAATTCCCCCTGGCCGTTGTCGAATACGCCCTGGGAGCGGCCGACACCGCGAAAATTGAACCGTAATGTGGAGAAATTACGCCGGGTGAAGACGTTGAACAGGTGATAGACGACCTTGTTGTTCATGGTGCCGCCGCCCTGTGGATGGGGGTGTAAAATCAGCGCCACTGGCGCATTTTCCTGTTTGCTGTGCTGATAGCGTCCTTGAATTCGGCCCTCGGGGCCGTTGAATATGACTTCGGGCATTCACTCACCTTGGCACTTGAAATGACGTTACTCTGAAGAAGACTGGCGACCGACCAGGAACCCGCGTGTACTAAGGCGTTGCGGAAATCTCCTAAAGTAAAGCTTTATGCTGAAAACAATACCTGATAGAAATTGTTGGTGATAGCTTTCCTGCTGAGGAAAGGTTTGACCATGGGCCGTCTTCGACCGCTTGTAATCCCCACCGCAGGCACGACATATGGGTATCGGTGCATATCGCACAAGGGGGGGCTAGGGCCGGCGCAAGATAGCACAAAGTAGGCGGATGTTTTTCAAAAACCTTATCGACGAAATCGATTCAATGATGGCACGCGATCCGGCGGCGCGGTCCAGGTTGGACGTCGTGTTCTCCTATCCGGGCTTTCACGCCATGATTTTTTATCGCTTGACCCACCGGTTGTGGCGGTGGCGGCTTCTTTTTCTGGGGCGCTTGGTGTCGCAGATCGGGCGGTGGCTGACGGGGATCGAGATCCATCCCGGCGCCGAAATCGGGCGGCGCTTGTTCATCGATCACGGCATGGGCGTGGTGGTCGGTGAAACTTCGATCCTGGGTGACGACGTGACTTTGTACCAGGGCGTGACCCTGGGCGGAACCTCTCTTGCCGCCGTCAAGCGCCACCCGACCCTGGAGGACGGCGTGGTGGTCGGCGCGGGCGCCCAGGTGCTCGGTCCGGTGACCATCGGTGCCGGCGCGCGGATCGGTGCCAACGCGGTGGTTCTCAAGGATGTTCCCGGCGGCGTGACCATGGTGGGAATCCCGGCGCGCGTGGTCCAGCCCCGTGCCAAGCAGATGGACTCGGTCACGGACAAGGAATTTTGCGCCTATGGCACGCCCAGCGCCGATCTGCCGGATCCCGTGGCGCGGGCCATCGACGGGCTATGCGATCAGGTGACCAGCATCCAGGCCCAAGTCAAGGACCTGGAACAACGCCTGGAAGAGGCGGAAAGAGGTGCGGAGGCACCGGAGCAACCGGTGGAGGAGCGCGCCGACGCCGCCGGACCCAAGAATTGATGCCCAACGGACGTGGAGTGGCGGGAATGAACCCACGCAACTTGGCGCACCGGCGGTGTCTTTGGAGGCCGGCATGAAACTCACCACCAAGGGCCGCTATGCGGTCATGGCGATGGTTGACCTTGCCATCAATAGCGATGGCAAACCGTTGAAACTGGCCCAAATCGCCGATCGGCATTGCCGGTGTGATCTACCGCAAAGCCGCCATGGCGGCCGGCTAACCGTGGGGCGGCTCCCGCGACAGCCCGGGGGCGCCGCAACCCGGCAGCGCCCCGCCGAGACGACGCGCTTATGGTGACCATGTCCCATTA
>JAPUGG010000320.1 GCA_027292975.1 Alphaproteobacteria bacterium
CAAACACACAGGGAGGTACCGATGAAAAGGATTTCACTCGTTCTAGTGGCCGCGGCCGTGGGAGTTGCCGGCATGACCATCGAGCCGGCATGGTCGGCCAATGTCAAGATCACGCCACTTGGCAGCCATGACGGCGAGTTCTGCCGCCGTGACCGCGCCATGCTTTTTGAAGACCCGGACGGCACACGGATCGTTTTTGATGTGGGGCGTACCGTAGCCGGCCCGGACGATCCGCGCCTTGGCAAGATTGACGTGGTTCTGCTGTCAAGCGTGCATGGCGATCATCTGGGTGACCGCCGGATCGCCAAGGTCAATGCCGGGACCTGCGCCAAGCCCAAGACCAAGGTGAAGATGGCTCCGAGCTCCAATACCGCGGCCATCATAGCCGGCAAGAAAGCCAAAAGTTACGCCGGTGGCGAAATGCGCAACTTCCTGCGCGCCCAGGTAAAAGCCTTGGGTGGCAATGCCAAAAAGCTCGTCAATGTGCTCCGCTTTGGCGGCGAACGGAAGGTGGGCGGTGTGCGTATCGCCATCGTTCCCGTGACCCACAGCAACGGCGCCAGCCCGGCCTTCCTCAATAAGGAACTTGGCGCCCTGATGAAGAAGAGCGGCCTGTCCGCCTATACGGGTCCGGACAACGGTTTTATCCTGACCTTCTCCAATGGACTGGTCGTCTACATGTCAGGCGACAGCGGTATCAACGCCGATCAGGAGACGACGGTACGCCGGTTCTATGGCGCCGAGCTTGCCATCATCAATGCTGGCGGCTTATTCACTTCCGGTCCGAAAGAAGCCGCCTTTTCGATCAATGAGCTGATCAAGCCCAAGGCGGTGATCCCGCAACATACCAATGAAGCCGCCACAGAGGGCGGCAAGCTTAAGCCCGGCACCAAGACCGCCAAGTTCAAAAGCCTGATAAAAGGCATTCCGGTCCATATTCCTCTCAGCGGCCGCACCATGGAATTCGATGGTAACGGCAAATGCGTTAAGGGCTGCTAAGCTGGACCATAACGCACCCCAGAGTTGTTATAATCGCCCCTAACAGGGCAAGTTGAATATCACGGCTTACACGATCAGACGGCGGCCCTCCAGGCCGCCGTTTTTTTGCGACCTTATGTCCTCAGTGGATGGCCCCCGGATTGCAAGGATTTTTTTGACGGTGACGGGGCTCCCTTTTTGCCGCGTTCCTAGCCCCCTTTGTCTGTCAACCCTGACACCCGATCAAGCCAGGGGCCGGATCCCGTCATGGAACCCGGCCCCTGCAGGAAAATAGTTCCGACTATTTACAATCGACACTGCTCGCTTCGTTTCTCTTACCGGGGGTGTATTCGATCGAGCAATTCATCCCGGCCTTGAGCAAACGGCGCGCCACCTTCTTGCCGGCGATGCGGACCTTGGTCCGCTTGCTCGACAGCCGTGCCGTGACCTCGGCGCCATCGGCCCCGGTAAAAACGATGGCGCGTCTCATGACCTTGAGCAGCGCCGTTTCGACCTTTTCCGCCGGGATTCGCGGCTTCTTGAAGGGTGAGCTGAGGCCCGTTTCCGTGGCGAAATTCGGATCGACATAAGACGGCACCCCACCCACTAGGGTCAGCAGGGGCCGCAACTGAGCCAATTCGTTTGCCGGTTGCTTCAGGAAATTGCCGTTCATCACCACCATGTCGGCATACATTCCAGGCGCAATGGAACCGATGCTCTTTTCCTCGCCGATGTAACGTGCTGACCAGCGCGTGATCAGGGTGAGGGCGGTCTTGCGGTCGATTCGTTCGTTGGGGTCTAGGACGCGGCCGCGAATATCGACCTGGGTTACGGCCTTTTCGACGTACCACATGGGCCAACGAATCGGCGCCCGTTTGAAGTCGGGCTTACTGCCTTCGATGTTGATCTTGATGCCGGCCTCGATCAGCGTCTTGATCGGAGCCATCCCGGCCACGCGTTTTTCGCCATACTGCAACGACAACACATTCTTCAGACCGCGGGCACGGAAGCCGCGCTGTTTGAAGACGTTTCGTGTGGCGATGCTGAAGCCGAGATAGCTGCTTAACCTCTTGGCCTGGGGCAGCAGTTCCGGCAGCCAGTCGATATTGTGATCGAGGCCCGATGGCTTGAACCGCTCGGTGACATATTTGCCCTTCTGAGCCTCGGCTTCCTCGATCGCATTCATTGCCAGCCTGATGGCGGCACTGCCCATATTATGGATGCCCGACAGGTTCCAACCGTGCTGCCGGGCCAGAAGGATCGTGTAGTAGTCGGTGTCCTTGAGTTCCTCCTTTGTCAGGTCCTTGGTGGCCTTGCCGGTCCAGATCTGCGCGCTCCACTTATCATATCCGTGACGCGATTCGCCGAGCCCCTCGATCAGTTTGATCTTGGGTTCGATGGTCAACAAGCTAAGCGCCGTGTTGGGCGCGCCCGAGTGTGGCCCGACCGCGGTGGCGATGATCTTGACCATCGGCCCCCGCGTCTTGTCGACCAAGGCGAAGTCAACCAGGTTGCCGATACGCCTGAGGTATTGGTCGGCATGGATGTTCTGGCGAATGAAGTCATGGGCGGGATAGACCCTGATGGCCATTTCGCCGCGGTGATGCAGCCGGTTGAGAATCGTCGTGGTCAGACCGCTCATATGCCCGGTGGCGGTGGCGACGCCGGCGCGGGCGTATTGCAGCATCATGATTTGCGCCTCGGGGATGGCCACGGTGTCATGCCACTTTTTGGTCGGCCACGGCCGGAGATGATAGCCGATGAAGCCGATCGCCTGCTGACCGAGCTGGCCCGTGGGCTCGCCATTTTCGTCCTTGATCACGTGCAGATGACTTCTAGGCAACCCCTTGTCGAACGCAATCTTCAGCAGTTTGGAATTGACGATGCCGTGGGAACTGCCAAGCCATAGGCCGAGCGGCTGATTGGGCGCAAGCTTGTCCAGGTCCTTCTTGGTTAGTTTGAACATCCCGGGCAGGCCCAGCTTCTGGGCGAAGACATAGACGGTTTCACCTGGGTAGGCCTGCAGGACGATGCGGCGTACCTTGTCCAGGATCATCGCCACGGTGGCGCCGCGAAGCTTGCCTTCGGCCCTCAACAGCCTGCGCATGTCGGTGCGGACCCAGCCGCGCCACTGCGCTTCCTTGGCGACGTCGCCGCCCGGGACCGCGTTGTCGGCGTCGCTGTAGACGGCCGCCGGTAGCAATGACCGGCCCTTAAGGTCAACCACTTTGGTGTTCGGGCCGGTAAATAGGCGAATCGCCGCCGTCGTCCCGATTTTCAAAATCTTACCCTCGCGGACGGCTACGGCTTCGGCGACCGTCATCTTCTGAGGCTCGTCGCTGTCAACGGTGACCACCTGACCATTGACCAGTATCATGTCGGCGTAACGAATGAGTTCGGCAGGAATACCCTGAGCCGACTGGGCATAGGCCGATCCAATGGCTAAAACGTTCAACGCAAACACCAATCCAAGAACCGATGGGACCGGGCGGCGTGCACATCGTGCCGATGACCACATCATGTTTAACTCCTCCTGTATGAAGTTGGACGCGTGTTTACCACGCGTTGTTCCGTCTTATCATCCGTCTTACCGCGGATTGGGTCCCAACTAAAAGCACGGGCTTAACGCTCCTTAGCCAAAACGGGGCCGTCCACACATCGCCAAGGACGGTTCGTCGGGATCTGCTCCGCGTGCGCGCTTCGGACCGCGCCTACCCTGGAAGCCCATGAGCACCCATCAAATTGATTCAATTTGGCCCGGAAGTGCTCTAGGCGTCCAGGATATCCCCGATCCAGGTCATCGCCGCGACCGCCTTGGCCAATCCCATGGAAGGAATGGCCAACAGCGCCACGTGGAGGATCTCATCTTTGGTGAGGCCTTCGCTTAGGGCCCGGCGGGTGTGCGAATGGACGGCACCCTCGCTCGCCTGGCCAACGGCGACGGCGAGCTTCACCAGGCGGAGGGTGCGCGCATCCAGCGGCCCGGCCTCGGCGCAAGCCGCGCCAAGCTGTTGGTAGGCGGCCCAAATGGGGGGATGGTTCTCGGCGAGCTTGGCGGCGCCGGATGGAAGTGTCTCAGCCATGATGGTTCCGATCTGCGTCCCCATGGGACGCGACAAATGGAGTCAATCCGAAGCGGAACCGTATCACCATCTTCTCACCCCGTTCAACGGAGGGATGGCACTTGAAGCGGCCCCCCCGATCCTACCAATCGTTGCGCAGCGTGCGGAGGCCCAGGAACACGTCCTTGGGACTGGGATCGTCGGGGAAGTCGGGGATGGCCTCGCGTAGCCGGGCGATCACCGTCGGGCTTTGCAGGCGGAAGAAGGTGTTGATCTCCTTCTCCAGGCCCAGGGTGGTGACAATGGCGTCATGGGGATCCTGATCCTTCGCCTCATCCAGCAGGGCAAGGGCTGCGGCATTGTCGGGCTCGCGGTCCAGGGTAAAGCCTAGGTTGTTGGCGAGGTAGTCGTGGCCGGGGTAGATCATGGTTTCGTCGGGCAGCTTGCTCAGCTGTTCGGCGAAGGTGCGGTAGAGGTGCTCGGGATGGCCGCCGCCGCGGCAATGGCCGGCGCCCGCGTTGAACAGGGTATCGCCGCAGATCAGCGAAGGGGTGTCGGCATGGGCCAGCAGACAGACATGGGACATGGTGTGGCCCGGCGTGTCCAGCACCTCGAGCTCGACGCTGTTGCCCACCTTGACCACGTCTCCGGCCCCGAGGCCCACGTCCATATGCGGTATTTGCTCCTTGGCGCCGGCATGGGCGAGCAGCCTGGCGCCGGTTGCTTTGATCACGGCGTCGTTGCCGCCGGTGTGATCGCGGTGGTGATGGGTGTTGAGCACCTGGCTGATCTCCCAGCCCTTTTCCTTGGCGGCATCGAGGCACATCTGGGATTCCAGTGGATCGATGGCCAGCGCCTCGCCGGTCTCATCACAAGCGATGAGGTAGTTGAAGTTGCGATAGGCGTTATCGGTATAGATCATCTCGACGATCATGGCATCTTCCCTATTCAACCGCCCGGTTG
>JAPUGG010000321.1 GCA_027292975.1 Alphaproteobacteria bacterium
CCCGGCGGGCAGCATCAGCCCCTTTTGGGACGACGCCACGGTGACGTCGACGCCCCATTCATCGTGGCGGTAGTCCATGGAGCCGAGCGCCGAGACCGCGTCCACCATCAACAGCGCCGGATGCCCGGCGGCGTCCATGGCTTCGCGGATCCGGGCGAGCGGCGAGGTGATGCCGTTGGATGTCTCGTTGTGGACCACGCAGACGGCCGCAATAGTGTGGTCCTTGTCCGCCGCCAGTTTGGCCTCCACCACATCGGGGTCGACCCCGTGGCGCCAGTCACCGGCGACGAAATCAACATCGAGGCCGAAATTCCGCGCGACCTCGCACCACAGCACCGCGAATTGGCCGGTCTCGAACATCGCTACCTTGTCGCCCGGCGAAAGCGTGTTGACCAGGGCGGCTTCCCAGCCTCCGGTGCCCGACGACGGATAGATCACCACCGTGCCCTCGGTCTTGAAGATCGAGCCCAAGCCCGAAAGCACGCGCAGGCCGAGCTCGGCGAACTCCGGCCCCCGGTGGTCGATAGGAGCCCGGTCCATGGCCCGGAGCACCCGTTCCGGCACGTTGGTCGGCCCCGGAATTTGCAGAAAATGTCGCCCTCGTCTGACGGCCATCGGATTCCCCTGGTGTGGAGCTGTGAATTGCGGCGCGGATTGCGGCGCGGATTATGTCGGCGCGGCGGCGGCGGCGCAAGCCTAATGCGGACCCAGGACATTGTGATATAATCGCCCCCGGGCCCCATCGAAAAAAACCAATGAACGCGGGCCCCACGGGAGGATAAGGGAATGGCCGAAACGGGCGGAGCCAGAGGAACCAAAAAGGGACTGACGACGCGCGGAGCCGAAAAGAAAGAGGCGTTCTTCGGGCGCGTCGAGAAGAAGATCCAGATTTTCTCCTTCGCCCGCCCCGATGGCATCCCCGACGGCTTGCGGGGAAAATTTCGTTTGTGCAAGGGCGAAATCCTGCGTGGCTCGGTGGAAATCCTGCCCAAGGGCTTCGCCAATTCCCTGCATTACCATCCGGCGTCGGAGGGCTTCTGGATGGTGTTGTCCGGCCAGGCACGTTTCTATGACCATGACAGCAAACCTCTCGGCGAGTTTGGCCCGCTGGAGGGCGTCTTGATCCCGCGCAACGGGCGCTACTGGTTCGCCCAAGCGGGCGACGAGGAAACCCATCTCCTTCAGGTCCGGGGGGATGCCAATGACGGTTCCAAGGGCCGCGTCGACGTGGGCGAAGTCCACGCCAATTACGGTAAAAAGCGAATCTACGATCTCCCCGACGCCCAGCAATAGGCGCCAGGGTTAAATAAACTAAGGGTGGCCTGGTCGCCATAAGGGCACCCCGAAAATTCCAGATGGGAGAATCCGATGTCGAAGAATGTCTTGATTTCCGCATTGGCCATGGGTGCCGTGGTGTCGGCGGCGATGGCCGACGCCCAGGCCCAGAATGCCGCCGATTTTTACCAGGGCAAGACGCTGACCTATATCGTCTCGACGGGACCCGGCGGCGGCGCCGATTTCTACGGCCGGTTGGTGACCCGGCACATGAAGCCGTTCATGCCCGGCACCACCATCATCGTGCGCAACGTGCCCGGCGCCGGGCACATCATCGGCGCCAATAAGATCTATCATTCCAAGCCCAATGGATTGACCATCGGCTCCTTCACCACCGGGCTCACCTATGCCCAGATCGTCGAGCGCAGGGGGGTCAAATACGATCTCCGCAAGATGTCGTGGATCGGCAAGGCGGATGCCGACCCCCGGGTGATCTTCATGAGCGCCAAGTCGCCCTACCGTACGTTTGAGGATATGCGCAACTCCAAGCGGCCGATCCAGTTCGGCACCTCGGGCGTCGGCTCGGGCGCCTATAACGAGGCCTACATGATCGCCCATACCTTCGGCGTGCCGATCAAGGTGCTGCCGGGCTATTCCGGTGGCGAGCGGGTCATGGGCATGCTCCGGGGCGAGATCGACGGACATATCCTGGGCCTAAGCTCGACCATGGTGGTGATGGGCAAGCACCAGGGCAACATCGTCCTGCAATTCGGCGACTCCATCAAAGGGGTGCCCAGGGGCGCCGAGGTCGCCCAGACGCCGACCGCCAAGGCCGTCGCCCGGATGATGGCGCGTCAGGCGCAGATCTCGCGTTTCGTCGCGGGCCCGCCGAAATTGCCCGCCGACCGGTTGGCCTTGCTCCGTGCGGTCTACAAGAAGGCCATCAACAGCAAGGCGCTGCGCTCGGAGGCAAAGACCGCCAGGCGCACCATCAATCCTGGTTTCGGCGAGGACGTCGCCCGCATGGTGCGCGAGATCATCAATCAGCCGCCCGAGGTGGTCGCGCTCCTGAAGAAAATCACTTCGGTCAAGGTGGCCATGTTCACCAGCATGGGAAAGATCACCGAGGTCAAGCGAAAGGGGCGCCGTATCCGGATCAGCGAGAAGGGCAAGGAATACAAGGTCAAGATTTCGCGTTCGCGCACCGCGGTGACCATCGGCGGCAAGAGCGCGCCGCGCAAGAAGCTCAAGGTCGGCATGACCTGCAAGATCACCTGGCCCAAGATCAATGGAGAGGCCAAGAACGTCGACTGTAAATCCTAGGTTTTTGGCCGGAAAATGCTCTAGGCTCGGATGGAGCCGGGCCGCGCCACGCCGCCCCCGGGGCCGCGCCACGCCGCCCCCGCGTAAGGCGACACGCAAGAGCAAGAGCACCTGAGGAAAACCCATGTTGACGAGCCACACTCTCACCCTTGACGGGCCGCGCTCGGTTTTCGCGGACCAATTGGTCGAACAGCTCAACAAGATGATCAACGAACAGATCGTGAGCCCCGAGTTCAAACTTCTTTGGGAAACGCCCCTGACCATGGACCGGGCCAAGTTCTACGCCCTGCAGCTGATCTTCTACGGCGCCAACCGGCGCGATTGCTGGGCCCACGTGGCGGCGCGCGCGCCCTATGACGTCAAGCAGGCGATCTGGCGGCACGAGGAGGACGAGCTGATCCACGATCCGCGCGGCGGCGCCGATCATGTCACCCTGATGAGTAGGGAGGCCATGGCGCTCGGCGTTAGCGCCGACGAACTGGCCTCGGCCGAGACCACGCCGTTAGTGCGCGCAGCACTTCTCGCCTTCACCCATCTCGCGACTAACCTGCCCTGGCTCGGCGGTTTGACGGCATCCCATTTCCTCGAGCGGCGCAACAATACCAAGCTGGTGAAGGGCGGGGGGGCCAGCTTCCGCTGGCGTGACCGCCTGGTCAACGAGCTCGGTATCGAGCCTGAGCTTTTGATCTCCCTCAATGTGCATGTGGAGGCCGACGAGGACCATTCCGACATGATCGAGGACGCCATCGTGCGCCACGTCACGGATGAGGATTCCTACAAGACGGCGCTCGACGGCGCCCGGGAATTAATGCATATCGATCGTGCCTACCGCGGTGCCGTGGCCCACGGCATGCGCGCCATCGAAACCTGAGAGCGCTAGGGGGATCCCATGCCCGACGACCAGACACAAGAACACCGGGTTCTCATCGACCCCTACCTGGATTGGGCCGACGCCCAGCCGGTGCCTATTGTCGAGGGTTACAGCGTCGATTTGCTCGATGTCGAGACCAAGCCCTGGCCGCGCTTCGGCATGGAGGGCGCCATCGTGCACCTCAAGGCGCGGGCCGATTTCACCACCCTGTTCCTGCACAAGTTGCCGCCGGGCGCCACCTCGGCGCCGGTGCGCCATATGTACGAGCAACTGGTCTATGTGCTCGAAGGCCAGGGCTCGACCAAGATCGACGGCGCCGACGGCCGGGACATCGCCTTCGAATGGGGCCCCAAGTCCATGTTCGCGCTGCCGCTCAACGCCCGCTATCAGATGTTCAACGGATCGGGCCGCGAACCGGTCGTGTTCGCCGTCTCCAATTTCCTGCCCCTGGTGATGAATCTATTCATCAACGAAGATTTTATTTTCAATTGTGAGCACGAATTTCCCGAACGCTTGGGCCCCGATGGCTATTTCGAAGGTGAAGGTCATAAGATCCCCCAGCCCAAGGGCCCGGGCTTGTGGGAGACCAACTTCGTAGCCGACGTGTCAGGCTTCAAGTTGGAGGCGAATGCTGCACGGGGGCCGGGTTCCACTTCGATCCAGTTCATCCTCGGCAACGGCGTCATGAAGGCCCATACCTCGGCCATGCCCGTTGGCACCTACAAGAAAGCCCATCGCCATGGGCCCGACTTCTTCATCTTCAACGTCACCGGTTCAGGCTATTCGCTGATGTGGAATGACGGGGAGGAGGATTGGGTGCGTGTCGATTGGCGCCACGGCGTCGTCTTCGCGCCGCCCGAGATGATGTACCACCAGCATTTCAACACCGGGCCGGACCCCGCCCGGTACCTCGCCATGAACCTCGGCAATCGCCGCCACCCCTTCACCGCGGAGCGTAAGAAGCAGGCCGCGGCCATCGGCGTCGACGTCAAGGAGGGGGGCCGGCAGATCGAGTACGAGGATCAAGATTCGCGCATCCACCGGCTCTACCTCGACGAACTGGCCAAGCACGGCGCCCCTTGCCTGATGAGCGAATTCATGGACGAGCAAATGCTGCTCGACCGCATGGCCGAGACCGTCTGAGTCTTTTGATCCTGTGGGCCGCCCGGCCCGGAAATGCCCTAGCGATCAGGCGAGGTAGGCCTCGTCCCGGCCGTTCTCTTCCACCCCTTCGATCAGCTTGAGAATCTTGGGCGGCGACATCGGCAGCGAACGGGGCCGGGTTCCGATGGCGTCCCCCACGGCGTTGGCGATGGTCGCCAGGGTCGGCACCACCGGGACCTCGCCGACCCCGCGCAGGCCGTAGGGATGGCGCGGATTGGGAACCTCGATGATGACCGTGTCGATCATCGGCACGTCGGAGCACACCGGCACCCGGTAATCGAGGAACCCCGGGTTTTCCATGCACCCGTTCTCGTCGTAGATGTATTCCTCGTTGAGCGCCCAGCCCAATCCCTGGACGGCGCCGCCCTGGAACTGGCCCTCGACCTGCTGCGGGTGGATCGCCTTGCCGGCATCCTCCACCACGGTGTAGCGCACCACCTTGACACCACCGGTTTCCTTGTCGACCTCGACATCGACGATATGGACGCCGAAGCCCGGACCCGCGCCCTTGGCGTTGATCTCGGCGTGGCCGGCGATGGCGCCGCCGGTGGTGCCCGCCTTGGCCGCGATATCGGCGATGGACAGGGGCTCGAAATCACCGACATTGGCACTGGCCGGGCGGACATAGCCGTCTTCGAAGACGACGTTGTCCTCGGGCACGTCCCACATCATGGCGGCCCTCTGGCACAACACCTTGATGGCCGCCCGGGCCGATTGCACGATGGCCATGCCGGCCGAAAACGTCACCCGGCTGCCGACCGTGGAATGGTTGTAGCCGAGCGAAGAGGTGTCGCCGATGATGGGGCGCACCTTGTCGACGGAAATGCCGAGCTCTTCCGCCGCCATCATGGAGATCGATATCCGCGACCCGGCGACGTCGGGATTGCCGAGCATCAGGTTGACCGACCCGTCGGGGGTGATGTTGAGCGAGGCCGTGGTCTCGCCGCCGCGGTTGAACCAGAACCCGCAGCCGATGCCGCGGCCTTGATCGGGTCCCAGCGGCGCCGAATAATGCGGATGCGCCTTTGCCGCCTCGAGGGTCTCGACGAAGCCCACCGGTCCGAAGGTGTCGCCGTAGATGGTCTTGTAACCCTCCACGGCGGCATTCTTGAGCCGGAGGTCGATGGGATCCATCTTCAGCTTGCGGGCGATTTCGTCAATCACGCCTTCGACGCCGAAGACGATCTGCGGCACGCAGGGCGCCCGGAAGGCGGCCACCTTGGGCCGGTTGCAGGCGACCTCGAAGCCCCAGGCACGGACGTTCTCGAGATCGTAACGGGTGAAGATCGCCTGAGGCGCGTTGGCGAAAGCGGAGCCCGTGAAGGGACCGGTCTGGAAATAGGCCTCGGCCTCGGCGGCGGTGAACTTGCCGTCCTTCTTGACGCCGATCTTGATCCGCGAATGGGTGCCGGCGACGGGGCCGGTGGCGCGCAGCACCTCGTTCCGCGTGAGTGTGATCTTCACCGGCCGGTTGGCCTTGCGCGAGAGCAGGATCGCCACGGGTTCGGCATAGAACAT
>JAPUGG010000322.1 GCA_027292975.1 Alphaproteobacteria bacterium
GGAGGTTCAAATCCTCTCTCCCCGACCATTTCTACCAAGGGGTCGACGCGAGTCTCGCGTCGGCTTTTTTGTTGCTGGGGATCATGAACCGCCACGAGATGGGGAATAGCGCGATGGAAACCGCTGACCAACATCGTATCCATGGGAGTCTCCGGGCCGTGCTTCCCCTGGCCGGACAAACCGACCGTTCATTGAAGCCCATAGAGCCTCTTGGGGTTGGCTTCCAGGATCTTGTGGACGGTGCTTTCGGCAATGCCGCCTTCACGGCCCAAGCGTTGCATGGCGCGGATGTCGGTGGCGGTGTCGTTGTGGCCGTAATCGGTGCCGATGAGTAGGTTGTCGTCGCCGACGGCATCGACGATGGCCCGGATATCGTCGGTCATTTGTGTCGTCACGTACATCCGGTTCTCGCCCATGGCGTCGTCGGCGAGGCGCCGGCCTTTGCGTTGAAGGCGCATCTTCGCCTCGTTCAACATGAACGGCAGCCACAGCGCGCCGGCTTCGATGAAGGCCCAGCGCACGCCCGGGAAACGCGAGGGGATCTCGTCTTGGAGCAGCGTCGCGAAGGCGGTGGCGCAGGGCAGTTTGAAGCGGTTGAGCGACACCTCGTAGCCTTGGGTGTAGGCGTCGTGGATGGCAATCGAATTTATGCCGGTGTGGAGAGTCACCGCCAGGTCCAATTCCTGGGCCATTTCATAGAGCGGGAAGAAGTAGCGGTGGGACAGCACGCGTTCGCATTCCAAGCCGCGCATGAAGATCGAAACCGCGCCGTGTTCCTTGGCGAAGACCAGTTCTTCACGCACCTTGCCGGTGTCCACCAGCGAATAGAGCGGCGGCAGCGCCGCCCAGCGCAAGCGGTCCTCGCTCTGCTTCCAGATATCGGCGAGCCAGCGGTTGTAGCTCCGGGTCAGCGCGTACTCCACGTCGTGCTCGCATGTCATGGGGCGCAGGAAGACGGTGGGGTAGAGCACCTGGAGATCGATGCCGAGTTCGTCCATATGGGCGAGCCGGCTCTTCACGCTGACCATGTCGCGCGAATCGGCGGGCACGTCGTCGCCCTGATTACCCCCCTTGGCGATGGGTCTCTCGTCGATCACCCAGTATTCCTGTTTGCGGTTGGCCCGCGGGGGCGCGCCGTCATCGGCGCGCCGGCGAAAAATCTGCGGCCGGAAGGCCGCCTCGGCGCCGGTCATGGTGGACCAGGTTTCCGTGGTCTCGATCACATGGGCGTCGGAATCGATGATGGTCACGTTAGCCGTCTCCCTGACGTGGTGGGCCGTTGCCGCCGCTCTGCCAAGCGGGCGCACCGGAGGGCCAAGAATAACAGGGCGGTGTGGAAAAGGGACCTAATAGGTGCGCGCGGCGCAGAAGGCGACGACTTGCAAAAGCGCGTCCTTGGTCTTGCCGGCGGGGAAGATGTCGAGCGAATCGCGGGCCAATTGGGTGTAATGGCGGGCGCGGGCCAGGGTATCGCTAAGCGCCCCGTGGCCCTCCAGCAGGGCGGAGGCCCGGGCCAGGTCGCCATCGTCCTGCTCGAGGTCTTCCACCGTGCGCCGCCAGAAGGCTTGCTCGCCCGCATCGCCGCGCCGGAAGGCCAGCACCACCGGCAGGGTCACCTTGCCTTCCCGGAAGTCATCGCCGGAATCCTTGCCCATGGTGGTGCTATCGGCGGCGTAATCCAGCACGTCGTCGGTCAACTGGAAGGCAATGCCGAGATTGAGGCCGAAGGCTTCCAGGGCCTCTTCATCGACCCTGGGGCGGTTTGCGACCACCGCGCCGAGCCGGGTGGCGGCGGCGAACAATGTCGCCGTCTTGGCGGTGATGACTTCGAGATAGGCGGCCTCCGAGGTCGAGGTGTCGTTGGCGGTGGTGAGCTGCATGACCTCGCCTTCGGCGATCACCGCCGAGGCATTGGAGAGGATCGCCAGAACCTCCAGGGATCCGTCGGTCACCATCAGCTGGAACGATCGGGAAAACAGGAAATCGCCGACCAGCACGCTCGGTTTGTTGCCCCACAGCGTGTTGGCGGTGGAGAGCCCGCGGCGCCGGTCGGAATCGTCGACCACATCGTCGTGCAGAAGCGTGGCGGTGTGGATGAATTCCACCGCGGCGGCCAGGCCCAAGTGCCGTTCGCCCGCATAGCCGCAGAGTTTGGCCGCGCCCAGCAGCAGCGTGGGACGAAGCCGCTTGCCGCCGGCAGCGATGATGTGCCCGGCCAGTTGCGGGATCAGCGCCACCGGGCTGTCCATCTGCTGGAGGATGAGCTTGTTCACCCGGGCGAGGTCGTCCGCCACCAGGTCTTGGAGCGGACCCAGGGACGGCTCGGGCCCGCCGCCCCGTTTGTCATCGAGATTGACGACGATGGCCAAGGAAATCTCCCGTGCAAAGAAGGCTTGCATCGCCGCCCGCGTCCCCAAACTTGACGTGCGGCGCCGAGTGGCGGAGCATAGAAGTGCACCGCCGGTTCCACAACCCCGCCATTCATTGGGTGGGCCGGCGGCGCCGAGGGAAGCCCCGTGAAAGAACTTATGCGAACCAACGACATCGTGCTGGTTTCCTGGGCCGAGGCGCTGTTGGCCGGCGAGGGGATCGCCACCTTCGTGCTGGACGCCAATATGTCCGTCTTAGAAGGCAGCGCCAATGCCATCCCCCGCCGGGTGATGGTGGCGGACGAAGATTTCCCGGCGGCGAAGACGCTGATCGATGCGGCGCGCTCGGTTTTGAACCTTGCCGCCGATATCCCTTGGGCCGATGAGGAAGACGCAGGAGGCGTGCCATGATCGCTGCGCCCGGCCGGCGCCGCCATGGCATCGGCGCCGCGCGCGCGGCCGCGGACACCGAGCCCGGCCTCGCGGTCACCGAAGACGGATTTCTCGACCACCGCTTGGCCATCCGCCAGCCGCGCGACGGCTACCGTGCCGCCATCGATCCGGTGTTCCTGGCCGCCGCGGTTCCGGCCCGGGCCGGGGAACGCGCGCTGGACATCGGTGCCGGGGTTGGCGTGGCGGCGCTGGCGCTGGCCTACCGCGTGGCGGGTCTCACGGTCACCGGAATCGAGATCGACCCCGCCCTGATGCGCCTTTGCACCGACAACGCCAAGGCCAACGGCCTCGAGGGGCGCACCGACTTCATGGTCGGCGACGCGGCCCGGCCGCCGGCGCGCTTGGTGCCGGGGTCCTTCGACCACGTGATGGCCAACCCGCCCTATCTGGAGGCCGCCCGCGCCGTGATTTCCCCGGTTCCAGGCCGCGCCGCCGCCAATGTCGAGGGGCGCGCCGGGGCCGGCGGCAACGGCGCCGATCTCGCGGCCTGGATGCGCCTGGCGCTGGCCATGGTGCGCGAGGGCGGCACCGTCACCGTGATCCACCGCGCCGACCGCCTGATTGACGTGACCGCGTGCCTCGAGGGCCGGGTGGGGGGAACCGTCATCTTCCCGCTTTGGCCCGATCGCGGCTCGGCCCCCGCCAAGCGGGTCCTGGTCCAGGGGGTCAAGGGCTCGGGCGCTCCGCTCCGCATGGCCCGGGGCTTGGCGCTCCATGAAGAGGACGGCCGCTTCACCAATCAGGCCGAGTCCGTGCTGCGGGCGGGCGGGGGGCTCGAGCTCTGAAATTCGGCACGGCGGTGCGGGACATGAATTTTCGCCAATTTATTCCCATTCAACGGTTCCGCGAGCCCGCGCCGGTGGTGGCCGTGTTGCGCCTCGGCGGTGTTATCGGCCGCTTAGGGCCGCTCCGCGGCGGCCTCGAACTCAGCGGGCTCGAAAAAGCGATCCAACGCGCGTTTTCCTTGCGGCACCTCGTCGCAGTGGCACTGGCGGTCAATTCACCGGGCGGATCGCCCGTCCAGTCGGCGCAGATTTTCCGCAGAATTCGGGCCCTTGCCGATGAAAACGACATGCCCGTGTTCGCCTTTGCAGAGGACGTGGCGGCGTCTGGGGGCTATTGGCTCGCCCTTGCCGGTGACGAGATTTACGCCGATGCCTCCTCGGTCATCGGTTCCATCGGCGTGCTGTTCAGGAGTTTCGGGTTCGCCGATGCGATCGCGCGGCTGGGAATCGAGCGGCGCGTTCATGCCGCGGGCGAGCGAAAGTCCGCATTGGATTCCTTCAAACCGGAGGATCCCGAAGATGTGGCGCTGTTGACGAACCTTCAGGCTGACCTCCATGACGCCTTCAAAGACGCGGTTCGTACGCGGCGTGGCGACAGGCTCAAAGGGGCCGAGGATGATCTGTTTTCCGGGGCCTTCTGGTCCGGCAAGCGGGCGGTGGAGCTTGGCTTGGTGGATGGCCTCGGCGATCTGCGCTCGGTCATGCGTGAACGGTTCGGAGAAAAAGTCCGTCTCAAACCGGTCGATGGGCGCCGGCGCTGGTTGCGCCGCCGTTTCGCCATCGGAGCACCAGATCCTTTCGCTGTAGGCGAGGGCGTGATCGCCGCCGTGGAAGAGCGCCTGCTCTGGTCGCGTTACCGCTTCTGATCGCCGGCGCCCTGCCGTTTGCTCCGGCGATGGCCATTTCTTGCCCTTTTCGGCGCGGCCCTCTACAAGATGGGCCATGTTTGGATTGAGCCTGCCAAAACTCCTGGTCCTGGCCCTGATTATCGCCGCCATCTGGTACGGGTATAAATGGGTGGGGCGGGTTAATCAGCGGCGCAAAGCCACGCCGCGCGAGGTCGGGTCCCAGGGCGGCGACCGCCAGGACCTGGTCCGATGCGCTGCGTGCGGCACCTATGGGCCGACGGGCCTCGACCGCTGCCCCGAGGGACGCGACGATTGCCCCCTGGTGAAGGGCTGAGCCATGGCGGACGACCGTGGGGGGGCTGCGAGGGCCGTGCCCAGCTTCCAGCAACTGATCCTGGACCTGCAGGGCTTCTGGGCGGCGCGGGGCTGCGTCCTCCTCCAGCCCTACGACATGGAGATGGGCGCCGGCACCTTCCACCCGGCGACGCTTTTGCGCGCACTCGGGCCCGAGCCTTGGCGCTGCGCCTATGTCCAGCCCTGCCGGCGGCCCACCGACGGGCGCTACGGCGAAAACCCCAACCGGCTGCAGCATTACTACCAGTACCAGGTGATCTGGAAGCCGTCGCCCGACGATATCCAGGACGTCTACCTGGATAGCCTGCGGCATTTAGGCATCGATACCGGGCTCCACGACATCCGCTTCGTCGAGGACGACTGGGAAAGCCCGACCCTGGGCGCCGCCGGCCTGGGGTGGGAGGTCTGGCTCGACGGCATGGAGGTGACCCAGTTCACCTATTTCCAGCAGGTCGGCGGCATCGAATGCGATCCGGTGTCGGTGGAGCTGACCTATGGGCTCGAACGCCTGGCCATGTACATCCAGGGGGTGGAGAACGTTTTCGACCTGGACTGGAACGGTGCCGGCGTCACCTATGGCGAGGTGTTCCTGGAGAACGAAAAGCAAGGCTCGGCCTTCAATTTCGACCACGCCGACACGGATATATTGAAGCGCCACTTCGCGGACGCCGAGACCCAGTGCGCGGCGCTGCTGGCTTTGAAGACGCCGCTGCCGCTGCCGGCCTACGAGCAGTGTATCAAGGCCAGCCATCTTTTTAACCTGCTCGACGCCCGCGGCGTGGTGTCGGTCACCGAACGGGCCGCCTACATCGGCCGGGTGCGGGAGTTGGCCAAGGACTGCTGCAGGAAGTGGCGCAAAAGCCAGGAGGGCAACGACTGATCATGCCCGAGCTTCTGCTGGAACTGTTGAGCGAGGAAATCCCGGCGCGCATGCAGGCGCGCGCGGCGGAGGACCTGAAACGCCTTGTGTGCGACGGGCTCAAAAATGCCGGGCTTGCGTTCGAAAGCGCCGAGGCCTTCGTCACGCCGCGCCGCCTGGCCCTGGTGGTCAAAGGGCTACCATTGAAGGCCAATGATCAGAAAATTGAGCGTCGTGGGCCTAAAGTCGGAGCGCCGGAAAGGGCTATTCAAGGCTTTTTGCAATCCGTTGGTTTAGCTTCGGTTGATCAAGCAGAAATTCGCGAAACCGATAAAGGAACTTTCTATTTTCATACCGACTTGATTGCTGGACTCCCAACCGACCGTGCTGTTGTAGAAGCTATTGATCCCGTTCTTGAAAAATTCCCTTGGCCCAAATCGATGAGTTGGGGCGATGGAAACGCGCGATGGGTGCGACCAATTCGGAATATCCTTGCCATATTAGGTGGCAAAGAAATTGCTTTGGATTTTTATCTCGACCTAACTGAGGAAGCTGTCGTTAACCCTTCATCAGATTCCCGAATTGAGGCTAACAACAAGACTTTCGGCCACCGCTTCATGAAGCCCGAGCCGATCACGGTTGCCGACTTCGCCGATTACAAGGCGAAGCTGGAAAAGGCGCACGTTATCCTCGATCCCGCCGAGCGGCGCGCCAGGATTGAGAAACAAGCGCAAAAGCTGGCCAAGGCGGCGAAACTGAAACTAAAGGCCGATCCCGGCCTGCTGGCCGAGGTCGCTGGGCTGGTGGAATGGCCGGTGGCGTTGATGGGCTCCATCGACAAGGCCTTTATGGACTTGCCCGACGAGGTGCTGACCACGTCCATGCGCCACCATCAGAAATACTTCGCGCTGACCGACGCCAAGGGCAAACTGGCGCCCAAGTTCATCGTCGTCGCCAATACCGAGGCTTTGGACGCTGGCAAAGCCATCGTCGCCGGCAACGAACGGGTGCTCAAGGCCAGGCTGTCCGACGCCAAGTTCTTCTGGGACCAGGACCGGAGGGAGACATTGGGCTCGCGGGCCGGCGCGCTTGAGGACCGGGTGTTCCATGCCAAGTTGGGCTCCGTCCACGACAAGGTCCGGCGGGTCGAGAAATTGGCCGGCGCGGTGGCGGAATACTGCGGCGCCGATGCCATTGAGGCCAAGCGCGCGGCGCGGTTGGCCAAGGCCGACCTGTCCACCGGCATGGTCGCCGAGTTTCCGGAACTGCAGGGCGTCATGGGCCGCTACTACGCCTTGGCTGACGGAGAGGAGCCGGAGGTCGCCGACGCCATCGCCGAGCACTATTCGCCCCAGGGGCCGAACGATTCCTGCCCCACCGCCCCCATCGCCATGGCCGTGGCCCTGGCCGACAAGATCGATACGCTCGTCGGTTTCTTTGCCATCGACGAGAAACCCACCGGCTCGCGCGATCCGTTCGCGCTGCGCCGTGCGGCGCTCGGCGTCATCCGCATCATCACCGAGAACGGGCTGCGGGTACCACTGAGGGAAGTAATAAAATCAAGTTACCTGCTCCAACCTTCCGAAGTTCTGAAGGACTGGGAAGCTCGAATGCAGGCCGCTGACATTGCAGCTAAGGAATTGGGGTTGATCGAGAATGAGGCAAAGTTAGATACTGGATTTGAATTCGGCCATATTCTGCTTCCTTTCTTCGCCGACCGGCTCAAGGTGCAGATGCGCGCCCAGGGCGTCCGCCATGACCTGATCGAGGCGGTGTTCGCGACCCCCAAGCCCGAGGGCGGGGCCGAGGACGACTTGATGCGCCTGCTGGCGCGGGTCGATGCCTTGGCTAAGTTCCTGAAATCCGACGACGGCGGCAACCTTCTGGTCGCCTATAAACGCGCCGCCAACATCGTCCGCATCGAGGAAAAGAACGACGCGAATACCTATAACGGAGAATACAAATTGGACCTGTTGAGCGCGCCGGAGGAAAAGGCCCTGGCAAGCCATCTGGATGCAGCCGCCGCCGCCGCCTCGACATCTTTGTCGAAGGAAGACTTCACCGCCGCCATGTCGGCCATTGCCCGATTGCGCGGTCCCATCGATGATTTCTTCGATCACGTGACGGTCAACACCGACGAGCCCGAGCTACGGGAAAATCGGCTCAATCTTCTCAGCCAGATCGGGCGAACGCTCGATCAGGTCGCCGATTTCTCCAAAATCGAAGGCGGCGATCGGTGACCAAATGGGTCTACGCATTCGGCGGCGGTGTTGGCGAAGGCGACGCCGCCATGGGGGAGCTTTTGGGCGGCAAGGGCGCCAACCTTGCCGAGATGGCCAGCCTCGGCCTGCCGGTGCCGCCCGGCTTCACCATCACCACCCAGGTCTGCACGTACTTCTACGGCCACGGCCAGACCTTCCCTGAAGACTTGGCACCCGCGGGGGAGGCGGCATTGGGCACCCTCGAGGACGCCATGGGCGCTAAGTTCGGCGATGCCAAGAACCCGTTGCTGGTCAGCGTGCGCTCGGGCGCGCGCGCCTCCATGCCCGGCATGATGGACACGGTCCTCAACCTCGGCCTCAA
>JAPUGG010000323.1 GCA_027292975.1 Alphaproteobacteria bacterium
CGACATCGCGACGGTGGTGCTGCTGTACAGCAACACCTCGCGTCCGCTTTCGATCCTGTTGCTGGAATACAGCTTCAGCGGCGAGTTGGAGCGAGGGGCTGCCGTGGGGGTCCTCCTGGTGGCGATGATTTCGGTGATGGCTTATATCGCCCGCCGGCTGGGCTACCGTGCCGGCGCGACCAGTTGATGCCAATTTCTACCAGCTTCGGTATGAGGCGGCGGTGGGCGGAAAGTCCGGGTCATGCGAATGCCGCTTTGTGTTCGGCGGATTGGTTGATAGAATTCGGCACCTAAAGGGAACGGTCCCCGGTGGCGAAGTGGCTGATCGAATGGCGCTGGGGGCCGCGTATGGGCAAATAATCACGAGGGAGGTTAAGATGCGGGCAATCAAACCGGTGCGTATGGTTAAAGCGGCAGGCGTATCCCTTCTCCTGGTTCTGGTGGCGGCGCCGGCCCCGGCGGATTTCAAAACCGAGTGGAAGGAACTGATCGCGGCCGCCCGCAAGGAGGGCAAGGTGGTGCTCAATGCGGTTCCCGGCGCCAAGATGCGCAAGGAGCTGCCCGCTGCGTTCAAGAAGAAATTCGGCGTCAATCTGGAATTCGTCGCCGTGCGTACGCGCGCAGCCGCGCAGCGGGCGATCCGCGAGGCCGCGACCGGGGTGCTCAGCTCCGACATGATCAGCGGCGGGCAGTCCACTCTCGCCCGCGTCCTCTATAAGAAGGGCATGCTGGCGCCCATCAAACCGCTTCTGATACATCCCGACGTGAAAAACCCGGCGGTGTGGAAGAAGGGCAAACCATGGTTCATCGACGGCGAGGGGCAGTATCTGCTGCGCGTGGTCGACGTGGTGGTGCCGGTGGCCGCGCTCAATAGGAACATCATCAAGCCGGGCACCTTCAAATCGGGCAAGGATCTGCTCGATCCCAAATGGAAGGGTAAGATCGCGTCCTTCGATCCGACCCGGCCGGGCCCCGGTTCCAACATCGTCTCCCACCTGATGCGGCTGCATGGTGACCAGTTCGTGCTCGACCTGTTCAAGGGTCAGAAGGTCAAGCGGACACGGAACCGCCGCCAGCTCGCCGACTGGCTGGCCCAGGGCAGGTATCCCATCGCCATCGCGCTGTCGATCACCGAGGCGGCGCGGCTGCGATCCGACGGCTTCAACATCGGCTTCCTCATGCCCGACGACACCCTTCCCGCGGGCGGGCCGGCGTCGGGCGTCTTCGTCCTGCTGAAAGGGGCGCCCCATCCCAAGGCGGCGCAGCTTTTCCTGAACTGGATCATCACCAAGGAGGGAATGCAGCTCTACAGCGATTTGGAGGGCGCGCCGACGACCCGGTCGGATCTCGACACCTCCAAGCTGCTGATCCAGGAATCGGTTCCGAAGCCGGGGGTGAAATACTTCGACACCGCCGAGTGGAACTACGTCATGAAGGAGGCCCGGAAGCAGTTCAAGAAGATCAAGAAAATGCTGGGCGGAGGAAAGTCGCGAAAGGGCAAGCGCCGCAAATAAGCGCTTCCGCGTCCGAGGCGGTCACATCGGGGCGCTCGGTCGGTCAGGCGACGATGATGTTGCTCGGGCCCCGGCCGACGCCGAGCCGTTTGAGGACGCGCGCTCTTGCGGCGTCCAGCACCGAGACACTGCCGGCGCCGTGGTTCACGGCGTAGAGACGCGACCCGTCCGGGCCGAACGCCATGCCCTGATGCCAGCCACCGGCCTCGACGGCAATGCGGCCGGCAACCTCCAGCTTTGCGGTGTCGATCACGGTGATATCCCGGCCCTTGGTGTCGTTGACGAAGGCGAGCTTCCCGTCCGGTGTGAAGACGATCCGTTCGGGCACCGCGCCGACCGCGAGGGTGCGTTCGACGGCGAGGGCGTCGAGGTCGATCACCGAGACGGCGGCGGTTTTATGGGCCACGAAGGCGCGCCTTCCGTCGGGCGAGACGCGCACGTAGTTGGGCCGTCCCGGACTCTCGATCTCGGCCACCACCCGCCCCTCCGTGACCCCGATCACCGAGATCACCGGGGCGCCGTTGTTGCACACCAGCACGTGCCGGTCATCGGAGGAGACCGCGATGCCGTGCGGCCCCTTCACCACGGCGACGGTGTCGAGCGCCCGGCGGGTCTCGGCGTCGCAGATCGTCACCGTCGCGCTCCTGATGTTGGTGACGTAGGCCAGCCTGCCGTCGGTGGTGAAGGCGATTTTGTGGTGGCCGTCGCCGACCGGGACGGTGGCGATCGATTGGCCCGAGGCGGCGTCGATGACCGAGAGTTCCGCCGAGCCGTCATTGGCGACCCAGACCTCGTCTCCTAACGGGTTCACGTAAACGTGCCCGGGCCGCTCGCCGACCCTGGTGCGGCGCACAACCCGTCGCCCCACCGGGTCGAGCACCGCGACCTCGTCGGTTCCGCCAAGGGTGACGAAGACGCGGCCATGGGCGGGGGCATAGACCAGATCGCGCGGGTCGTCGCCGACCGCCACGGTGGCGGCGACCGCGTCATCGGCCGGGTCGATGAACGACACATCGCCCGATTTGGTGTTGAGCACCAAGATCTGGACGGCTTCTTTGGTCACGGCCTTAGGCTTTTCCCTGTTTTCGTTCCCGGGTCAGGATTCGCTTGCGGTTGCCGGCGCCTCGGCTAGCGGCGCGTGGAAGCGCTTGAGCCTGAGCGAATTGGTCACCACGAAGATGCTGGAGGTGCTCATCGCCGCCGCCGCCAGCATGGGATTGAGAAGCAGCCCGAACAGCGGATATAGAACCCCCGCCGCCACCGGAATCAGGGCCACGTTATAGGCATAGGCCCAAAAGAAATTGTAGCGGATGATCCGGAGCGTCCGCTTCGACAGCGCCGTGGCATTGACGATACCGCGCAGATCCCCCGACATGAGGATGATGTCCCCCGCCTCCATGGCGATGTCGGTGCCGGTGCCGATGGCGATGCCCACATCCGCCCGGGCCAGCGCC
>JAPUGG010000324.1 GCA_027292975.1 Alphaproteobacteria bacterium
GCGACGAGGCCCCAGGGGGCGGGTTTAAGGTGGTGACGGGGGGCCAGACCGGCGTCGACCGCGCCGCCCTGGATGCCGCGCTCGACGGCGGCATTCCCTGCGGCGGCTGGTGCCCGGCGGAGCGATGGGCCGAAGACGGACCGATCCCCGCGTTCTATCCGCTGACCGAAACGCCCGAGGCGGATCCCGCCTTCCGTACCCGGCGCAATGTGGCCGATGGCGACGGCACCCTGATCATCGTCGATGGTGCGCTAGACCAGGGAAGCCGGCTCACCGGCGCCGCGGCGCGGGAACTCGGCCGGGCGCGGCTCACGGTGGACCTGTCGAAGACCGCCCAAGACGCCGCGTGCGCGCAGGTGACGGCCTGGATCGCCCGAGAACAGATCCGCATTCTCAATATCGCGGGACCCAGGGAAAGCAACGCGCCCGGCATCTATTGCCGCGCTTATGAATTTCTCACGAGCCTCTTCGCCGGCCTGAAGTAACGATCTTGACCCGCCGCCCGGGGATCAGCCGGTCCCTGGGGCCGAGGCCATTAAGGACCCGGAAATGCTCTTCCGCGAGCTTACCCACGGCCATGCGCCGGGCGAGGCGCGCGACCGTATCGCCACGCCTGACACGGACGATCCTGATTCGATAGGGCCGCCACCTCCGGGCCTCAGACGCCGAAACCCCGCGGAAGGAATAAGCGGTTTCCCGGTAAGCGTCGTAAAGCCTTTGGCGGGAACCGGCCGGGCCGATGAACATGAAGCGGTACATGCGCCCGCCCCGGCGGATCGCCACCAGGCGAAGATTGTGGACCCCCCGCCGGCTCCGGACCCGCGCCGCGCCGCCGGCCGCCGGCATGCCGTTGATGGACGAGCGGTCCAGCTCGGTCATGCGCAGGTTGCGGGCCCATACGTTGACCAAATAATCATAAGGCGAGCGGCCCCCTGCCCTGGCCGCCGCGCCGAATATGATCACCGCCCCGCCCGGTCCCTTGGCCAGGACCTGGCTCGGCTGGTTGATCAGGTGATAGCCCCGGGGCACCCGGAAACGGATGCGCATGTCGGGGTGCAGAAATTCGCGGCCGCGCACGAAGCCCTGTTCGGGCGTGTCGCCATAGATCATGCCGCTGATCTTCCGCAGATAAACGTCGCGCCCGACGATGGGGTCGGGACGCTGGGGGCCGCCGGCCTCGCGCGCGGCACGCCGGACCCTTTCCAGGGTGCGTGGATGGGTCGACATGAAATTGGCTTGGTCGACGGTGCCGGGCGATCGCCCCGCGAGCCGGGCCGTGAGGCGGGTGTGCGCCCTGAGGCTGCCGAGGAAACCCGCCATCGCCCGGGGATCGAAGCCGGCGCGCTTGAGATAGCGGATACCGAGCTTGTCGGCCTCGAACTCCTGGGCGCGGGAATAGCTGCTGAGATAGGAACCCAGGCCGCTGCCGGTCAGGCGCGCGATCTCGCCGCTGCCGGTCAGGATGCCGACGGCGGCGGCGCCGATCCCGGCGAAGACGGAACGGCTGTGGCGCTGGGCCGCGTGGCGCGCGGTGACATGGCCGATTTCATGGGCCAGCACGCCGGCGATCTCGGCCTCGGAGTTGGCCAGCGCCAGGAGCCCGCGGGTGATGTAGACATAGCCGCCCGGCAGGGCGAAGGCGTTGATCATGTCGGTGTCGAGCACCGTGAAGGTGAAGCGCAGGTTGGGCAATTCGGAGGTCCGCGCGAGAAGCGTTCCAACCGAGCTCACGTAACGCCGCAAATCGGCGTCGGGAATGGCGCCACCGAAGGCCGGCATCAGTTTCTGGTGCTCCTTGGCACCGATGCGGGCCTCTTCCTCGGGCGAAATGAAGGACACCATCCTTTCGCCGGTGGCGGGATTGGTGGCGCAGCCCGCAAGCGGCCCGGCCAGTGCCGCGGCCATCAGCGCGGCCGCTAGGTTTGCCCGTGACCCTGCCCCTGTCATGGTGCCAGCACCTCGATCTGCTCGGCGTGGGTGGCCTCGATCATCGGCCCATTGAACAAACGAAGCCAGCCGCGCACCCGTACCCTCTTGCCCTCCAGGCGCTTGAGCCGCTTGCCGAAGGCCTTGCGGAAGCGGCGCAGATCGCGGCGGCGGATGGAAATGGTGAAGTCGGTGCGCCACTCGGCCCCGAAATTGATATAGGCCCAGCGCCGGATCACCGCCGTCCGTTTGACGCGGCCTTCCACCAGTTGGAAGGTGCCGATATGGGCTCCCGCCCGGCGGTGAGAGATGACGGCGTAGAAGGGGTCGGCCCAAATGCCCCGCTTGGCCGCCCGGGCCCGGCGCTCGAGGGCCAGCATTTCCGCCACGGCCTTGCGGTTGTCGGGGAAGGAGTAGACCCGCGCCCAGCCGCGGCCGAGCATTTCACCTTGAATCCACAGATCGTCGGATCGGCGCGCGAGATGCGCCAGCACGCGGCCGTGGCGGTCGGCGCGGGCGCCGCCGAACAGCACCCGGAGCCTCTTGCCGGCGGTAAGCCGGGCCAGCGCCGCCTTGGCCTCGTCGGCCAGGGGCCATTTCCGGAAGCCGGTGCGCCCGAGCGGCAGCTTCGGCGCCTGGATGCCCACCAGGCGCACCTCGCGCCCGTCGTCAAGCACCAAAGTGTCGCCGTCGACGATCCTAACCGCGGTGCCGGCGACCCCCGCCTTAAGACCCTTGGGAGGTTGTCCGGCCCGGCCGGACCCGGCGCCGAGGAAAACAGCGACGGCGAGGACCAGGATGGCGAAGGCGATGGAGCGCGCGGTCATGACGCCATTGTACAGCCATGAGCACTTTCCAGCCAAATAGGGCAATTGGTTCCCTTTGACCGCGCCCGGCCCCACACCCTAAGATGGCGCAAACCCGACCCGGAGTACCATGGACCAGACCCGCCCCTCGCGCCGGACCGCGCTCTATCCCCCTGGCGAGCCCACCGCCAAGGGCATGCTCGAACTCGATCAGCGCCATGCCATGTATTGGGAGGTCTCGGGCAAACCCGAGGGCATCCCGGTGGTGT
>JAPUGG010000325.1 GCA_027292975.1 Alphaproteobacteria bacterium
TCTCGGCCCCGCCCAGGCGGCGAGCCGGTCGCTCATGGCGCGCATGGCGCCGCCCGACATGCGGGCGGAGATGTTCGGCCTTTTCGCGTTTTCGGGCAAGGCCACCGCCTTCCTTGGCCCGGCGATTCTCGGTTGGGTGACGGTCGCCACCGACTCCCAACGGGCGGGCATGGCCACGGTGCTGGCCTTCTTTGTGGTCGGATTCGTGATCCTCTGGCCGCTCAAGGAACCGGGCACAAGCGACCGGTCGGGAAGGTGACGCCGTCGCCCGCGATCCCACTCCGGCCAAATGGTTCAATTTGGCCGGAAATTGCCCTAATGGCGGAAGTGGCGCATGCCGGTCAGCACCATGGCGAGCCCGGCCTGGTCGGCCGCCGCGATGACCGCGTCGTCGCGGATCGAGCCGCCCGGCTGGATGACCGCCTCGGCGCCGGCCTCGGCGGCGGCCAACAGGCCGTCGGCAAACGGAAAAAAGGCGTCCGACGCCACCACCGAACCCTTGGTCCGGGTGCCCTCCTCGCCGGCGGCGCGGGTCGCGTCCTCGGCTTTCCAGGCGGCCATGCGCGAGGCATCGACGCGGCTCATCTGGCCCGCGCCCACGCCCACGGTAGCGCCGTCCTTGGCGTAGACGATGGCGTTGGACTTGACGTGCTTGCAGATTGTGAAGGCGAATAGCAGATCCGCGATCTGGGCCTCGGTCGGCGCGCGCTTGGTGACGATTTTGAGATCCTCGGGTCCGATGCGGCCGGCATCCCGGTTCTGGAGAAGGAAACCGCCGGCCAGGGGGCTGACGGTCATGGCGGCGGCGGCGGGGTCGGCCATGGCGCCGGTGGCGAGCACGCGCAGGTTCTTCTTGACGGCGAGGATGCGGCGCGCCTCTTCGCTGATCTCGGGCGCGATGACCACTTCGGCGAACAGTTTGACGATTTGCTCGGCGGTCTCGCCGTCGAGCTCCCGGTTGGCGGCGATGATGCCGCCGAAGGCGGACACCGGATCGCAAGCGAGCGCGCGCAGATAGGCGCCGCTGAGGTCGTCGCCCAGGGCCACCCCGCAGGGGTTGGCGTGTTTGATGATGGCGACGCAGGGTTCATCGAACTCGCTCACCAGTTCGAAGGCGGCGTCGGTGTCGTTGAGGTTGTTGAAGCTGAGCTCCTTGCCCTGGATCTGGGCGGCGGCGGCGGCGCCGGGCCGGGGATGGGACGCATCGAGGTAGAACGCGGCATCCTGGTGGGGGTTCTCGCCGTAACGCATGGTCTGTTTCAGGCTGCCGGCGAGGGTATAGCGCGCGGGAAAGGTCTCGCCCAGGTGATCGGCGAACCATCCCGAAATGGCGGAATCGTAGGCCGCCGTCCGGCCATAGGCGCGCGCCGCGGCCGCCTTGCGGAATCCCTCGGTGGTGCCGCCGCCATGGGCATCCATCTCGGCGCGCAAGGCCTGGTAGTCCGCGGGTTCGGTCACGACGGTGACGAAGGCGTGGTTCTTGGCCGCCGCCCGGATCAAGGCCGGGCCGCCGATATCGATGTTCTCCACGCACGCGGCGGCGCCCGCGCCCTCGGCCACGGCCGCCTCGAAGGGATAGAGATTGACGATCACCAGATCGATGGGCCCGATGCCGTGGGCCTCCATGGCCGCGCGGTCGCCGCCGTGATCCCGCCGGGCGAGGATTGCGCCGTGGATCATGGGATGAAGGGTCTTGACGCGGCCGTCCATGATTTCGGGAAAGCCCGTGAGTTCGGCGACATCCGAGACCTCGAGCCCGGCATGGCGAAGCGCCTCAGCGGTGCCGCCGGTGGAGACCAGTTCCACGCCGTGGCTGGCTAAGAACCGCCCCAACTGGTCGAGGCCGGTCTTGTCGAAAACGCTGAGAAGGGCGCGGGAAATGGCAAGGGAAGCGGAATCAGTCATGGATGGGAGTGCAGCCTTTCATCGATGCGGTGGGGCGGGTCAGCGATGGTTTGGGGCAACCGACGGTCATCTGGCGCCGTGCCCGGCGATGGCGTCGGTCAAGCTCGGGCGGTAATCCGGCGCCAGCCGGGCCAGGGCGGCGCGGAGTGCCATGCCGTCGCCCGCGCGCGCGGCCCGGTCCAATTCGGCCAGCCCCGAATCCAGGAGGGCGAGACCCAGTGGCCGCGGCCGGGCGACCAGGACGCCCGGATAGCGCGTCGCCTCGGTGGTCTCGGTCTCGTGGAACAGTTCTTCGGTGAGTTTTTCTCCGGGCCTGAGCCCGGTGATCTCGATGGCGATATCCTGATCGGGGTCGTGGCCGGCAAGCCTGATCATCTGGCGGGCGAGGTCGATGATCTTGATCGGTTCCCCCATGTCGAGGACGAAGATCGCCGCACCGGCGCCCTCTTCCGTGCCCAGCACGGTGGCTTCCAGCACCAATTCAACGGCCTCGCGGACGGTCATGAAATAGCGCTTCATCTCGGGGTGTGTCACGGTCAGCGGCCCGCCCCGCGCAAGCTGGCGCTGAAACAGCGGCACCACCGACCCGGTGGAACCCAGCACATTGCCGAAACGCACCGTCATGAACCGGGTGGCGGGCCCCCCGCCCCGCCCATGGCCCGCCAGATTAAGGGCCTGGCAATAGCTTTCCGCGACCCGCTTGCTGGCCCCCATCACCGACGCCGGATTGACCGCCTTGTCGGTGGAAATCAGCACCATCGCCCTGACGCCCCCCTTGAGGCAGGCGTCGGCAACGTTGCGGGTGCCGATGGCGTTGGTGAGCACGCCTTCTTCCGGGTGGGCCTCGACCATGGGCACGTGCTTCAGCGCGGCGGCGTGGAACACCAGCTCGGGCCTGCAATCGGCGATCACGCCCGCCATACGCGGGCCATCGCGGACATCGGCCAACACCTGATCCCTGGGCGTCTCGGCGGCGCATTCGGCGATCTCCTGGTCGGCCCCATAGAGCGCGAATTCGGCATTGTCCAACAGCGTCAGGTGGGCCGGCCCGAGGGCCGCGACCTGTCGCGCCAGTTCGCCGCCGATGGTGCCGCCGGCACCGGTCACCAGCACCCGGCGGTTTCGGATCAGTCCCTCCATTGCGGTGCGGTCGAGCACCTGCTGGGGCCGGCCTAAAAGGTCCTCGATGGCGACCGGACGGGGTTCCACCGCCGCTTCGTCGCCGGGGGTGAAATCGGTGAGGCGCGGAAGGCGCGACAGGGTGATCCCGTAGCCGTCCGCTTGCTCCAGGAGGTCCCGCATGGGCGCGCCCGTCAGGTGGGGTTCCGTGACCACAAAGCGGTGGGGACGGCGGCCCGCCTTGGTCAGCCGCTCCATGATCTCGTCCAGCGCGGCCATGCCGCCCAGCACCTCGATCCCGCGAATCCGCCGCCCGACCCGGGAATCCCGGGCATCGACGATGCCGACGACTTGATAGCGGGCGTTGGGCGCGCTGCCCATGGCGCGGATGAACATGTCCGTTCCGTCATGGGCGCCGATCAACAGGACCGGAATGCGCGCCGGGTCAATGCGCGGGGCCAGGCCGAATATCTTCTTGTCCTTGACCATCCGATAGACGACGCGGGTGCCCGCCAGCAAGGCGACCAGCACGAACCAGTTGATGGCCAGCGCCGAGCGCGGCAACGCCTCTAACCGGGTGACCCAGAATAAAACCAAAAGGAACACCAAGAGTGCCACCGCCGCCGCCCGCATGATCTGCAACAATTCCGGAAGCGAGGCGTAACGCCACACGCCTTGGTGCAACTTCATGGCGGCGAAGACGCAGACCGCCACCGCCGTAAAGGCCGGGGTCGCCGTGAGCACGAGCTCTCGTGAATAGTCGAGCGGATTGCCTCCCAGGCGCAGAGCAAGCGCAGCGACGAATGAAATCGCCGCCATCACGCCGTCGTGGACGACGATGATGCCCAAGCGGAGGAGCCGTCTGGTGGCGCCGTTCATTGGCCGGTGCGATCCCCGATTGCCCGCGGTTGAAAGGGGCTCGGCCTTGCGATCCCCCTTGGCATTGTGGGCCAATCGCCAGGGCAAGTCCATCGGGCCAGGGCCGGGCGGGCCAGGACGGAGCGGGCCAGGACGGGGCGGGGTTCAATTTTCGGGTTCGGCCCCGGGCGGCGTGGCCCGGGCCAGCCAGGCCAGCATCAGGGCGACGATCGCCGCCGCCCCGCCCAGGCAGATCAGATCGCCGGTGGTGTTTACCACCTGGGTCGAAAACGCGGCCAGCGCCACCAGCATGACATTGCCGCCGGCTATAAACCGCGCGACGCGGCCATGGCTCCAGCCGCGTTGCACCGCGCGCTGATAAAAATGACCGGCATGGGCCTGCCAGACCCTTTCGCCGCGCAGCGCCCGGGCGGCGATGGTGATGGTCGCATCGGCGAGATAGTAGGCGGGCAGGGTCAAGGCGGCGACCCAGTATCCCCACATGGCCAGCGTCGTCAGCAGCCAGCCGAGAAGGAAGCCGAGGGGCACCGAGCCGACGTCGCCCAGGAATACCCGGGCGGGGTGCCAATTGAGAACCAGGAAACCGCAGGCGGCAGCCGCAAGGATCAGTCCGACCAACCCGGCCACGGTAGTGGCGGGGCCCCCTTGGGCGCCGATCAAGGCCGCCAGCACGAAAACGCCGAAGCCGATCGAGGCGGTTTCGACCCCGGCGAGGCCGTCGATCCCGTCCATGAAATTGTAGAGGTTCATGAACCATATCCAGGCGACGCCGGCGACCAAGCGATCCAGCGCGACCGGGATAAGGCCCTGGAACAAGGTGAATTTGCCGGGGATGAAGGCCAGCACCACGGCAACGCAGGCGACGTGGGCTGAGAGCCGCACCGCCACCGCCACGCCGCGGAGATCGTCCAAGCCCGAGACGACGGCCACCACCAGGGCGCCGCCAAGGACGATCCAGGCAACACTATCGCCAGGGCGGTAGAGCCAGACCAGGGCGGCGATCAGCGGCCACGCGACGGCCAGTACGGCGATGCCGCCGCCCCGGGGAATGGGATCGGAATGGCTCGAGCGTTGGTTGGGGGTGTCGAGCACGGCCCGGCGGATCAGCCAGGCGGTGACCCAGCGGGTTAAAATCCAGGTGGTGGCCGCGGTGGCCGCCGCCAAGACCACGGCCAAGCCCGCCCCTCTGGCGGTCAGCAACATATCCATGGCGGCCTCTTCCGGCGGGTGGTGGCGCGGCGTGGGGCCACTGTCATGACCGCCCGGCCACCCGCCTGAGGGACCAACGGACCACCGCCCCGGGCCGGGGGCCAAATGCTGTGACGCCGCCGCTGACCACGATCTGGTTCGACCGTTTGACCTCGCCGCTCCCCAGATAGACGGATTTCTCCAGCGCGATTTTTCCGCCTTCGGCGCGGAACCGCCAGCCGGCGCCCGATGGCAAGCGGAGGAGAACCGCCGTGCCGTCTTGCACCAGGGATGCGGAGACGCCGGGGTGCAGGTGGAATCGTACATGGAAGA
>JAPUGG010000326.1 GCA_027292975.1 Alphaproteobacteria bacterium
TGATCAAACAAGCGAAAGGAATTTCACCATGGCTGTCAGGTCAACGAAGCGGAAGAAGCCGAGCATGGCTCGGAAGCCGCGATTGAAATCTGCTTCCACGCGGCGCACCGGCGCTAAAACCTCACCGGCCCGCGCCGCGGGCCGCAAGGCAACGCGCAAGCCGGTGGCCAAGAAGCGCGCCGTGGCGAAGAAGGCCGTGGCGAAGAAGGCCCCCATGAAGAAGACTGGGACCAAGAAACCCGCCGCCAAGATGAACGCGGTTCATAAGCAGCTCGCCAAGCTGCGCAAGAAGCTGGCCAAGGAACAAGCCTTCCGCAAGGAACTCAAGCGGGATGTCGCCAGCCTCAGCAGGAAGATCGCCAAGGCCGCATAGCCGACCGGCACCGCGCGGTTCGCGCGATTTCCAACCAGCAAACGGCGGTCCCCTTGGCCGCCGTTTTTTTAATCGGTACCCGTACCGGTCGCCGCCGCCGACAGGGTTTCGCCCGGGCACGGTCTCCCGGGAATGCCCCGCGGCGGTCGAAGTGGCGCCGCACATCGATAACAAACCCTTGATTTAGATGGGTTTACCACGCATGACGGCCCTTCGCCGGGGGCGGTCCTATAGGGGCGAATGTCGTTGACGGGGGGGGGATTTTGCTTAGTATCCGCGGCGGGCCACACCCCCCCAACGGGGTGCAACTATTCTGGAAGGAATAGACACATGAAGCCGCAAGTCAGGCCGGCAAATCCGCGATTTTCATCGGGTCCCTGCACCAAACGCCCCTCCTGGACAAGTGACAACCTGAAAGACGCCTGTTTGGGGCGCTCCCACCGCTCGGTGGTGGGCAAGGCGAAGCTCGCCGAGGTGATCACGCGCTCGCGCGCCATCCTCTCTATCCCCGACGACTGGCGCATCGGTATCGTGGGGCCGTCGGACACCGGCGCCTTCGAGATGGCCATGTGGTCGCTGTTGGGCGCCCGCGGCGTCGATGTCTTCGCCTGGGAAAGTTTCGGTTTGGGCTGGGTCACGGATATCGAAAAGCAGCTCAAGATCGAGGATCTGCGCATATTCACCGCCGATTACGGCGCGGTTCCCGATTTTTCCGCGGCCGATCCCGCCCGCGACATCGTCTTTACCTGGAACGGCACCACCTCGGGCGCCCGGGTGCCCGACGGCGCGTGGATCGCCGACGACCGCGCCGGGCTGACGCTTTGCGATGCCACCTCGGCGGTGTTCGCCATGGCCTTGCCCTGGCAGAAGTTGGACGTCGCCACCTGGTCCTGGCAGAAGGTGATGGGCGGCGAAGCCGCCCACGGCATGATCGTGCTTTCCCCGCGCGCGGTGGAAAGGCTGGAATCCTATACCCCGCCTTGGCCCTTGCCGAAGATCTTCCGCATGACCTCGGGCGGCAAGCTGATCGAGGGCATCTTCCGGGGAGAGACCATCAACACGCCCTCCATGTTGTGCGTGGAGGATGCCCTGGACGGCCTCAAATGGGCCGAGAACGTGGGCGGGCTCGAGGGGTTGATCGCGCGCTCCGAAGAAAATTTCGCGGCCATTACCGATTGGGTGGCGCGCACCCAATGGGTCGATTTTCTGGTGAGCGATGCCGCGGCCCGGTCGTCGACCTCGGTCTGCCTTAAGATCGTGGCGCCGTGGTTCGAGGCGCTCGATGCCGACGCCAAGGCGGCCGCGCCCAAGCGCATGGTGGCGCTGCTAGAGGACGAAGGCGCCGGCTTCGACCTCGACGGTTACCGCGACGCGCCGCCGGGCTTGCGCGTCTGGGCCGGGGCCACCGTGGAGAGAGCCGATCTCGAGGCGTTGTTGCCGTGGCTCGATTGGGCGGCGGAGACCGTCGCCGGCGAACTCGGCGCCTGAACGAGCCGCCGTTGGCGATCCTCGATTTCGTGAATAAGAGCATTATCCGGCCAAATGGTTCCATTTGGTCGGATAGTGCTCTAGTTGCCGTCCGGAAAGGATACGGTCATGCCCAGGGTTCTCATTTCAGACAATTTGTCCACCGCCGCCGTCAAGATTTTTGAAGAACAAGGCATCGAGGTGGATTTCAAGGCCGGCATGTCGCCCGACGAGCTGATCGCCGGTATCGGCGAGTTCCACGGCCTGGCGGTGCGTTCTGCTACCAAGGTCAGCAAGGAGGTGCTGGCGGCGGCCACCAATCTCAGGGTCGTCGGCCGGGCCGGGATCGGCGTCGACAATATCGACATCGATGAAGCCACCGCGCGCGGCGTCGTCGTCATGAACACGCCTTTCGGCAATTCCATCACCACCGCCGAGCACGCCATCGCCATGATGTTCGCCCTTGCCCGCGATCTCCCCGAGGCCAATGCCTCGACCAAGGCGGGGAAGTGGGAAAAGGACCGCTTCATGGGGGTGGAACTGACGTCCAAGACGCTGGGTATCGTCGGCTGCGGCAATATCGGCTCGATCGTCGCCGACCGCGCCCACGGTCTCAAGATGAAAGTCCTCGCCTACGACCCCTATCTGACCTTCGGGCGGGCCAAGGACCTGGGCGTGGAGAAGGTCGAACTGGACGGCCTTCTGAAGCGGGCGGATTTCATCACCCTGCATACGCCGCTGACCGACGCCACCCGCGACATCATCGATGCGGCGGCCATTGCCAAGATGAAGCAAGGCGTGCGCGTGATCAACTGCGCGCGCGGCGAACTGGTGGCCGAAGAGGCCATGGTGGAGGCGCTGAAGGCGGGCCATGTGGCCGGAGCCGCCCTCGATGTTTTCCGCCAGGAGCCGGCGACAGAAAGCCCCTATTTCGGGCTCGACAACGTGATTTGCACGCCGCATCTCGGGGCCGCCACCACCGAGGCCCAGGAGAACGTGGCCCTGCAGGTGGCGGAACAGATGTCCGATTTCCTCAATACCGGGGCCGTGGTCAACGCTCTCAACATGCCGTCGGTGTCGGCCGAGGACGCGCCCAAGCTCAAGCCCTATATGAAGCTCGCCGAGGAACTCGGTGGGTTCGTCGGCCAACTGACCCGCACCGGGATCAAATCCGTGACCATCGATTACGACGGCGCCGTGGCGGAGCTCAATACCAGGCCGTTGACGGCCATCGTTCTCAAGGGGTTGCTGTCCAAGCTGATGGATTCCGTCAACATGGTCAACGCGCCGGTGATCGCCCGCCAGCGCGATATCGACGTGACCGAGGCGACCCACGAACGGGCCAGCGACTATCAGACCCTGATCCGCCTCACGGTGGAGACCGAGCGCTCGATCCGGTCCGTGTCCGGCACGCTGTTCGGCGGCGACAAGCCGCGGCTGGTGGAAGTGAACGGCATATCGGTGGAGGCGGAGCTCGGCCAGACCATGCTCTATGTCGCCAATAAGGACCGGCCCGGCTTCATCGGCAATCTTGGCCGGACGCTGGGCGAAGCCGGCATCAACATCGCCACTTTCAACCTCGGCCGGGCCGAGGCGGGGGGCGATGCCGTGGCCCTGATCAACACCGATGGCCTGGTTGACGATGCCACCCTGGAAAAGGTGCGCGCGCTGCCCGACGTGGTCCAGGCCGAGGCGTTGCTGATCTAGAGCAAATTCCTGCCAAATTGAACCAAATGACCGGGTGATTTTGCCCCGTGGTTAGGCGCGCGACCCATGGCGACGCCGGGCCCCGCGCCAGGCGGGCAAGGATCGCACGTCATGCGAAGCGTGCATCCGCACGGCCGGTGGGGTTGGTGAGGGCCCTAGAAAATGGCGCCGAGACGATCGGGTGGGATGTTTCGAAAAACCGTGTATTCAACCGACTGGTTGAATACACGGTTTTTTGATAAAGGGGCCGCGGCGCCCCGTCAACCAGATTGGCGACGGCCCGCGTCTGCCCTGGAATCCCATGAGCACCCATAAAATTGATTCAATTCAGCCGGAAAGTGCTCTGGAGCGTTTTCCGGCTAAATTCGTTGCCGTTTGTGCGCAAAAGGGCTACTAAGCGGGCCGGATAGCCCTTGGGAGTAGTCCCATCGGTCCGTGCCCCGCGCGATCGCCCAAGTTCCAAAGAAGCCATGAACGATCAGCCACCAAATGCCCTGCTGCCTCCGGGCATGAACGATATTCTGCCGCCCGACGCGGCGTTCGAAACGCACATTGTCGAGCGCTTGCTGTCGGTGTTCAAGAGCTCGGGCTATGAACAGGTCAAGCCGCCGTTGCTTGAGTTCGAGGACAGCCTGCTGGGCGGTGCCGGGGCGGCCATGACCTTACAGACCTTCCGTTTGATGGATCCGGTGTCCCAGGCCATGCTCGGCCTGCGCGCCGACATGACCCTGCAGGTGGCGCGGATCGCCACCACGCGCCTTGCCCATGAGCCACGCCCGCTGCGCCTGTGCTACGCCGGTCAGGTGCTGGTCGTGTCGGGCAGCCAGTTGCGCCCCGAGCGCCAGGTGGGCCAGGCCGGGGTCGAGTTGATCGGCTCCCAATCGCCCCGGGCCGACGCCGAGGTGATCGGTCTTGCCCATGAGGCGCTCTCGGCCATCGGCATCGAAGGCTTGTCGGTGGACCTCAACCTGCCGACCCTGGTGGACGAGGTGGTCGACGGGCTCGGCATCGAGGCGACCGCCGTGCGGTCGGCCCTGGACCGCAAGGATGCCGGCGAATTGGCGGCATTGGCGGGAGTTGACGGGGCGCTTCTGACCAGCTTGCTGAAGGCCACGGGGCCCGCCGATACGACCCTTGCGGCCCTGGGCACGATGGATCTGCCCGCCGCCGCCCGGGCGGCCTGCCAGCGGCTCGCAGAGGTGGTGGCACTGGTCAAGGACGCGGCGCCGGAGATATCCATCACCATCGATCCCGTGGAGAACAGGGGGTTCGAATATCACGCCGGCGTCACCTTCGTGTTGTTCGCCATGGACGTGCGCGGCGAACTCGGCCGCGGCGGCCGCTATTTGGCCGGGGGCGGCGTCGACGGCACCACCGCGTCCTCGGCGCGCATCGCCCATGACGGCGCCGAGCCCGCCACCGGATTCACCTTGTTCATGGATACCGTGCTGGGCGCCTTGACGCCCGATCAAAGCGCCAAGCGCATCTACCTGCCGCTGGATTCCTCGGCCGCCGACCGCCGCGCGCTCAAGGCCGAGGGGTGGATCGGTGTCGCCGGCCTGGAGGCGGTCGATGACGACCAGGGGGAAGCGGCGCGGCTCGGCTGTTCCCATGTCTTGAGCGGCGGTAAGCCGCGGCCCGTCAAGGGGACCAAAGGGGGCTGAGATGGCCAATGTCGCCGTAGTGGGCGCCCAGTGGGGGGATGAGGGCAAGGGTAAGATCGTCGATTGGCTGTCTGAGCGGGCCGACGTGGTGGTTCGCTTCCAAGGCGGCCACAATGCCGGTCATACCCTGGTCATCAACGGGGTCACCTACAAGCTCTCCCTGTTGCCCTCGGGCGTGGTCCGCCCCGGCAAGCTGTCGGTGATCGGCAACGGCGTGGTGGTCGATCCCTGGGCGTTGATCGCGGAGATCGAGGCCATTAAGGCCCAGGGGATCGACGTCACGCCGGACGCGCTCATGGTCGCCGACAACGCGTCGCTGATCCTGCCGCTTCACGGCTACTTGGACGCCGCCCTGGAAGAGGCCAAGGGCAAGAACAAGATCGGCACCACCGGCCGAGGGATCGGCCCGGCATACGAGGATAAGGTGGGCCGCCGCGCGATCCGGATCTGCGACCTTGCCGACCCGGCCACCTTGGAGACCCGGATCGACCAGCTTTTGTTTCATCACAACGCGCTCCTGCGCGGGCTCGGGGTCGAAGAGGTCTCCAAGGCCGGGCTGCTCGACAGCCTGAAGGAAATCGCGCCGCAGATCCTCCGCTACGCGGGCTGCGTGTGGCAACGGCTGGATGAGGTGCGCCGGTCCGGCAAGAGGATTCTGTTCGAGGGCGCCCAAGGCGCCATGCTGGACGTCGATCACGGTACCTATCCCTTCGTGACCTCGTCCAATACCGTCGCCGGCCAGGCGGCGGCGGGCGCCGGCGTCGGGCCCGGCACCATCGATTACGTGCTGGGCATCACCAAGGCCTATACCACGCGGGTCGGCGCCGGGCCCTTCCCCACCGAACAAGACAACGCGGTCGGCGAGACGCTGGGAACCCGGGGCCATGAATTCGGGACCGTCACCGGGCGCAAGCGCCGGTGCGGTTGGTTCGACGCGGTGATGGTGCGCCAGGCGGTGATGACCGGCGGCATCTCCGGCATCGCGCTCACCAAGCTCGACGTGTTGGACGGGTTCGACGAGCTCCGCGTTTGCACCGGATATCGCCTGCACGGTGCGGAAATCAGCCATTTCCCGGCTTCGGCCTCGGCCCAGGCGGCGGTTGAGCCGGTCTTCGAGACCCTTGAAGGGTGGTCCGAAAGCACCCGGGGCGCACGCTCCTGGGCGGAACTGCCGGCCACCGCGGTCAAATACGTCCGCCGCATCGAAGAGCTGATCGACGCGCCGGTGGCATTGCTATCCACCTCTCCCGAGCGCGACGACACCATTCTCGTCCACGACCCCTTCGCCGACTGATCGGCCCTGGTTGGAGATTAAGGCGCAGGGCCAAATTCGCAGGCTCAGGGCCGGGCGGCAGAAACTGATCGATGAATGGGGGCGGGAAACGGCCGAGGGCCGGGGAGGCTGACCCACTCAGTCGGGTTCGCCGAGATTCTGTTCGACCACGGCGTTCTTGAAAGCCTTTTGGAGCTTTTCGAAGGCGCGGACCTCGATCTGACGGACCCGTTCGCGGGAAATGCCGTAGTGCTGGCTCAGTTTCTCTAACGTGGTCGGGTCTTCGCGCAGCCGGCGTTCGTTGATGATGTGCTGTTCCCGTTCGTTGAGGCCCTTCATGGCGTCGCGCAGAAGCCGGGTGCGCTGCTGAAATTCTTCCGTCTCGCCCAACACTTCTTCTTGGCTGGCGCTTTCGTCCACCAGCCAGTCCTGCCACTCGCCGCCCTCGCCGTCGGCGCGCAAGGGGGCGTTCAGGGAATGGTCCTGCGCCGCCATACGGCGGTTCATCTGCACCACGTCGTCTTCGCTGACGGCGAGTTGTTCGGCGATCCGCCGCACCTTCTCGGGCGGCAGGTCGCCTTCCTCCAGGGCCTTCATCTGGCCCTTGATCTTGCGCAGGTTGAAGAACAGTTTCTTCTGGGCCGCCGTGGTGCCCATTTTCACCAGCGACCAGGAGTGAAGGATGTATTCCTGGATCGAAGCCCGGATCCACCACATGGCGTAGGTCGCCAGGCGGAAGCCCCGCTCCGGGTCGAACCGCTTGACCGCCTGCATCATGCCGACATTGCCTTCGGAGATCAGCTCACCGATGGGAAGCCCATAGCCGCGATAGCCCATGGCGATCTTGGCCACCAGCCGTAGATGGCTGGTCACCAGACGGTGCGCCGCGTCGATGTCGTCATGCTCGCGCCAGCGCTTGGCCAGCATGTATTCCTCTTGCTTTTCCAGCATGGGGAACTTGCGGATATCCTGGAGATACCGCGTCAGGTTGCCCTCTGGCGTGAGGATGGGAAGGTTGGGCAAAGATGCCATCAAATGCATCTCCCGGCGTGGCAAATTTCCGCCAGCCGTCGAGTGGTGGGCGTGAATTTCACGCGATCATAGAAACATTATACATTACCAATCTAGTCATGTATAGGGAATATTTTAAATTTCCTCTAATTTTTTTAGTAACGCATTGAAATAAGGCGGAAATGCGGCCTTAAAATGCAATTTTTCACCGCTGACGGGATGGATGAAACCCAACAAATACGCGTGAAGGGCTTGGTACGCGACGCCCCCCAGGCGCGCCTGGGCGCGGCCGCGCCCACCATAGACCGGGTCGCCGATCACGGGATGGCCGCTATGGGCGAGATGCACGCGGATCTGATGGGTGCGTCCCGACTCCAAGCGGCATTGGAGCTCGGCGGCGGCGCTGCCGAAGGCGCGGATCACCTTGTAGTTGGTGGCGGCGGCCCGCCCGCCGTGGGCAAGCACGGCCATTTTCTTGCGGTTGCGCGGGCTGCGCCCGATATTGCCGGTCATCCGCCCGCTGAGCGGTTGAGGCACGCCCCAGACCAGCGCGCCATAGGCCCTCTCCACGGTCCGGGCCTGGAATTGGGCGACCAATCCGTCATGGGCGCGGTCGGTCTTGGCCGCCACCATCACGCCGGAAGTGTCCTTGTCCAGCCGGTGCACGATGCCGGGCCGCCTGACGCCGCCGATCCCCGACAGGCTCGCCCCGCAATGATGGATCAGGGCGTTGACCAGGGTGCCTTCGGGGTTGCCCGGCGCCGGGTGGACCACCAGGCCCGCGGGCTTATGGACGACGATCAGGTCCTCGTCCTCGAACAGGACGTTGAGGGGGATGTCCTGGCCCTGGGGCTCCGCCGGGGCGGCGGGGGGCACGGTGACGGCGTAGGCGGTCCCCGGTTTGACCGCCCGCGAGGGGTCGACTATCGTTTCGCCGTCGGCGCTGACCGTGCCACCGGTGATCAACGCCTTCAGGCGCGACCGCGACAGCGCTTTGATGCGCCGGGCAAGGAAGGCATCGAGCCGTCCCCCATCGTCGGGGCCGGCGGTCACCAGGTGCCGGTGTTCGGAATCTAGCGTCGTCATGGCCGAGAGAGTGGACCGAAAACATGGCCGGGCTCAAGACCTTGGTAATCGTCATGGGGATCGTCATCATCGCCGGCGCGACGGTGGTGGTGACGACCATCATCTTACGTGGCGGCGCGCTCGGCCAGCCCGTGGCCCGCGGCGTCATCGATTTGCCCGCGGGCGCGCGGGTGATGGAGACGCGCATGGACGGCGGGCGCCTCCTTATCCGCCTCGAGCTTGCCGGCGGCGGCGAGCGCATTCTCATCAATGATGCCCGGACCGGCGCGCCCATCGCCACCTTTGATCTCGCCCGGGACGGCAAGGCCCGGTGAAGCTCTTAATCGCGGCGGCGGATCTCGACGCCATCGCGGCGGCGGCGGCGGCGGCATTCCCGGAAGAATGCTGTGGGCTTTTGGTCGGGGAACGCCATGGCGACGCACTGGTGGTCACCCGAATCGTCGCCGCCGCCAACGTCGCCGTGCGGCCCGAGAGCCGGTTCGAGGTCGATCCCGCCACCCTGTTCAAAGCCCACAGGAGCGCGCGCGAGGCGGGCCAGACGGTGATCGGCCATTACCATTCCCACCCCCCCGGCCGTGCCGCCGTGCCGTCGCCCCGCGACCGGGCCAGGGCTTATGCCGATGGCGAGCTCTGGCTGATCGTGCCGGCCCATGCGGAGGGCGCGGGCGCCGCCCGGGCCCATCTCTTCGAGGGTGGTGTTTTTCGTGAAATCGAGATCGCGCCGGGGCCATAGAAGGGATGGGGCGCCGCCCGGGAGGCCCTCGATAAGGGCTTGATCGCCGATGCTGGAAAAGCTAGACAACGGGGCCCAAGGTCCCTTACGTCCCCTTCGTCTAGAGGCCTAGGACACCGGCCTCTCACGCCGGCAACAGGGGTTCGAATCCCCTAGGGGACGCCAAGTTTTTCCGAAACCGTTGGGTTTCCTTGGGTTCTGAACCCCAAAAGTTGTCCATCTTCCAATGCTGGTACAGAGAACTGGTACAGCATGGAGGCTGGCCCTGGGCAATTCATATACACCGCACTTGCTCCGGCGGGGAGATATCTTCTACTTCCGCAGGGCTGTATCAAACGTACTCATGGCAAGCCTCAGAGGCGCGCCAAGCCGCTTGTGAAGGAAGACCTGTTCACTGTCTTGGCCGCGATGGGTGACACGCAGAAGGATACCCGTGACAGGGCGCTTCTCCTCATCGGCTTCGCGGGTGGCTTCCGACGCTCCGAACTTATTGCAATCAATTGCAATGATATCGAGCATGTCCCACAGGGGATCATCGTCCATGTCCGTCGCTCCAAAACGGACCAGGAAGGCGTAGGGCGGGAGGTGGGCATCCCATATGGTCGAACTCGCTGGTGTCCCGTGACGGCGCTAAACGAATGGCTA
>JAPUGG010000327.1 GCA_027292975.1 Alphaproteobacteria bacterium
GGAAGGGATGACCGCGGGACCGATGAGCAGACCGGAGTCCAGCGAAGGGTGGAGAAAGAAGTTTACCCTAGGGCGCCTGGCGCCGCTGGCGGTCATTGCCGCCGCGCTGATGGCGTTCTTCGCCTTCGGCCTGGGTGACTACCTAAGCTTCGCGGCGCTCAAGGAGCACCGCCAAGCCTTGACCGGCTTCGTCAACGCCAACGGCGTGTGGGCCCCGGTTCTGTTCGTCCTGTTCTACGCCGCCGCCACCGCGGTTTCGCTGCCGGGCGGCGCCATTCTCACCATCACCGCGGGATTCCTGTTCGGGTCCCTGTCCGGCACCATCTACGTCATCGTCGGCGCCACCCTTGGCGCCACCGGCCTGTTTCTCGCCGCGCGCACGGCGCTGGGCGAGCCGCTCCGGGCGCGGGCGGGTCCGTCGCTCCAGCGCATGGAGCAAGGCTTCAGGGACAACGCCCTGAGCTATCTTCTGTTCCTGCGGCTGATCCCGGTTTTCCCCTTCTGGCTGGTCAATTTGGTGCCCGCCTTCCTGGGTGTCCCGCTCAGGACCTATGTGGTCGGCACCGCCATTGGCATCATTCCCGGCTGTTTCGTATACGCTTCCGTGGGCAACGGCCTCGGCGCCGTGTTCTACGCCGGCGAGACGCCCGATCTCGGCATCATCTTCAAGCTCGATATCCTGATCCCCATCGTCGGCCTGGCGATCCTCGCCCTGCTTCCCATCGCCTACAAGAGGTTCAAGCGTAACCGGGCCGACGACGGCACCCCCCCCGCGCCTCAGCAAGGAGACTGATTGCATGGCCAAACAGATCGACGCCGACCTTTGCATCGTCGGCGCTGGGTCCGGCGGGCTGTCCGTCGCCGCCGGCGCCGCGCAGATGGGCGCCAATTGCGTGCTGGTGGAGAAGGGGAAGATGGGGGGCGATTGCCTCAATACCGGTTGTGTGCCGTCGAAATCCCTCCTTGCCGCGGGCCATGCCGCCAATGCCGTGAGCGAAGCCGGGCGGTTCGGGGTCAAGGCCTCGCCACCGGGGGTCGATTTTGCCGCCGTCAACGCCCATGTCCATGACGTAATCGCCGGTATAGCGCCCCATGATTCGGTGGAACGCTTCGAGGAGCTCGGCGTCACCGTGCTAAAGGCACCGGGCCGTTTCACGGGCCCCCGCGAATTGGCGGCGGGCGATACCCTGGTGCGCGCCCGGCGCTTCGTCATCGCCACCGGTTCCAGCCCCCTGGTGCCGCCGATCCCCGGGATCGACCGGGTGTCCTACCTGACCAATGAAACCGTGTTCGACCTAAAGGAGGCGCCGGCCCGCCTGATCGTCATCGGCGGCGGTCCCATCGGCCTGGAGATGGCCCAGGCGCACCGGCGGCTGGGGTGCGAGGTGGCGGTGGTGGAAGCGCTCGATATCCTCAACATGGATGACCCCGAACTGGTCGACGTGGTGCGCCGGCGCCTGGTTGGCGAAGGGATCGTCCTTCACGAAGGCGCCAAGGTGACCGGTGTGGCACCCGAAGGCGCCGCAATTCGGGTGACCATGGAACGCCGAGGCGCCACCACCCAAATCGAGGGTTCGCATCTTCTCGTCGCGGTCGGCCGCGCCGCCAATGTCGAGGGCATGGGCCTGGCCGAGGCCGGGGTCGCCCATACACCGCGCGGCATCGAGGTGGACGCGCGCCTCAGGACGACAAATAAGAAAATATTCGCCATCGGCGACGTCGCCGGCGGATACAAGTTCACCCATGTGGCCGGCTACCACGCGGGCATCGTCATCCGCAACGCACTGTTCCGGCTACCCGCCAAGGCCGACCATTCCGCGGTGCCCTGGGTGACCTTCACCGCGCCGGAATTGGCCCATGTGGGGTTGAGCGCGGCGGCGGCGGACGCGGCGGGCATGACGCCCACTATTCTGCGGGCGCCGTTCGCGGAAATCGACCGGGCCCGGACCGAGCGCACCGAAGAGGGCTTGGTCAAGGCCGTCGTCGGGGCCAGGGGCAGGGTGCTGGGCGCGTCCATCGTCGGCGCCCATGCCGGCGAACTGATCTTGCCCTGGGTCTTGGCGGTGCAGGGTAAGCTCCGCGTCAAGGACCTGGCTTCGGTCATCGCGCCCTACCCCACCTTGTCGGAGGCGACCAAGCGGGCGGCGGGCGGCTATTTTACGCCGAGCCTTTTCTCCCGGCGCACCCGGGCTGTGGTCCGCGCGCTCGCCTGGCTGGGGTAGCGCTTGGGCCTTCACGATAACGTGATCGGGTTTCATTGGACCGGCGATGGAGATTCCCCCTCAATGGGGCCCCTAGCACGGCACGCATCCTCTTCTCGCACTGATTGGTGGCGGTGCGGCCGGGCCGATAAAAACCACCAAGATCCTACCTTGCAAGGAGGTCCTCATGATTAGAAAGTCTCTGACGGCAATCACCATCGCCGCCGCCGCGACGGCGTTCGCCCTGCCGGCCGCCGTTGCCGCTCCCGATAACGTCACCCCGGTTCAGATTGCCCAGTGCGGTCCCTGTGGCGCCAAGAAGCAGTGCGGTCCCTGTGGCGCTAAGAATCCCTGCGCCATCAAGAAAGCCGCCTGCGGCGCGAAATGTGCGGCCAAGAAGGCAGGCTGCGGGGCCTGTGGGGCAAAGAACCCGTGTGCCACGAAAAACCCCTGTAATCCCTGCGCGGCTAAGAAATAGGGCGCATTCCTTAAATTCGTGGCGGGTGGGCCCATCCGCCGGCCCATGATCGGCGTGCTCCCGCACCGCGGGGTCGCGCCGATTGTCGTCAGGGTCCCCCCTTGAGACGGCTTGCCCCACCACGGCGCGGCCCCTTAGTTAAGAAACTGCTTATTCAACCACTTGGTTGAATAAGCAGTTTGCGGCCTAGAGCATTATCCCCTCAAATGGTTCAATTTGGCCGGATAGTGCACTAGAGTACGCCCATGGCGTCAACTAACTCACGCCTTCCGCTCCTCGCCAGGTCGCTGTCGGCGCGGCTTCTGGTGCTGACGGTTTTCTTCGTCATGTTGGCGGAAATATTCATCTTCGCGCCGTCCATCGCCCGCTTCCGGCTGACCTGGTTCCAGGAGAGGATCGCCGCCGCCCATCTCGCCACCCTGTCCCTGAAAGCGACGCCCCAGGGCCTGGTAAGCAAGGCGCTGGAGCGCGAGCTGCTGCGCCATGTCCAGGGCTACGGAGTCATCCTACAGAAGCCGGACTCCAAGGTGTTGATGTTGTCCTTGGATATGCCGCCCAAAATCGATGCCCACATCGACCTCAGCAAGAGCTCTTTTTTCGGCCTCATCGGCGATGCCTTCGCGACCCTGTTCAGGACCCAGAACCGGGTGCTGCGGGTGATGGGCCCCTCACCCCAGGAAAAGAACGTCATCATCGAGGTGGTGTTGGATGAAGCGCCGCTGCGTACGGACATGATCGGTTATGGACAGCGGATCATGGCGTTGTCCGTGGTGATATCGGTATTCACCGCGGTGTTGGTCTATCTCAGCCTCCAGCTTCTGATGGTGGTGCCCATGCGGCGCATCACCAGTTCCATGGTGGCTTTCCGGGAGGATCCAAACGATCCCCGCGCGGCGATCGCCGAAACCGCGCGCGGCGACGAGATTGGCACCGCGCAGCGCGAGCTTGCGACCATGCAATCGCGGCTTCGCGCGGCGCTGCGCCAGCGCCAGCACCTGGCGGCCCTGGGCGAGGCGGTGGCCAAGGTCAACCACGACCTCAGGAACATGCTGGCGACCGCGCGGCTGGTCTCCGAGCGGTTGGCGGTCAGCGATGATCCGGCCGTCAAGAAGGCTTCGCCGACCCTTGTGGGCGCGCTCGATCGGGCCGTGACCCTGTGCACCGAGACGCTCAATTACGTTCAGGAGCCAGGCGACCTCCATCCCACGCGCTTTGCTCTTTGCGCGGTGCTGGCCGAAGTGCCGACCGCCGTGCCCCAGGTCGCCGACGGCAAGGTCCGGCTTGCCATCGACATGCCCGATGCCCTCGAGGTGACGGCGGACCGCGACCAGCTGTTCCGGGTTTTCGCCAACCTCGTCAAGAATTCCGCCGAGGCGGGAGCCGAGGTCGTCACCATCGCCCAGGTGGCGGCCGATCCCATGGTCATCGAGATCCGCGACGATGGTTCCGGTGTGCCCCAGAAGGCCCAGGATCGATTGTTCACGCCCTTTGTCGGTTCGGTCCGGGCGGGCGGCACCGGGCTTGGCCTGGCCATCGCCCGGGAGGTGCTGGAGGCCCACGGCGGGACCATAGAGCTCACCGCCACGGGGCCCGAGGGCACCGTCTTTCGCCTGAGCCTGGGTGATTGTGTCGAAGGACCCCAGGAGGCCGCCCAGTGAACGCGCCCGGGGACTCCGGTTCCGGCCCCCCGGCGGATCGGCTCCGTCAACTCCTGGCGGCGCCGGGATTGGTCGTCATGCCCTGCTGCTTCGATGCCCATTCCGCCAAGCTGGTCGCCCGGGCCGGTTTCCCGCTGACCTTCATGAGCGGCTTCGCGGTATCCGCCACCCGCTTGGGACTGCCGGACACCGGGCTCATTTCCTATGGCGAAATGCTCGACCAGGGGCGCAATATCTGTGCCGCCGTGCGGATTCCGGTGATCGGCGACGGCGATACCGGCTATGGCAACGTCTTGAACGTCAAGCGCACGGTGGCGGGGTATGCCGCCGCCGGTTTCGCCGCCGTGATGATCGAGGACCAGGTGGCGCCCAAGCGTTGCGGCCATACCAGGGGCAAGCAGGTGGTGGAGCGCGACGAGGCAACCGCGCGCATCCGCGCCGCCCTCGATGCCCGCCATGAGGGCGCCGATATCCTGATCCTCGCCCGCACCGACGCGCGCGCCTCCCTGGGCCTCGATGAAGCCCTCGCCCGGGCGCGGGACTTCGAGGCGTTGGGCGCCGATATCATCTTCGTGGAGGCGCCGCGCTCCGTCGATGAGATGCGGGCCGTCGCCTCGGCCACGGCCCGGCCCAACCTCGTCAATATGGTGGAGCAAGGGGACACGCCGGTGTTGCCGCCGGATAAGCTGGAGGCGCTCGGCTTCAAGATCGCGGCCTATCCGCTGACCCTGCTTGCGGCGGCCACCCGGGCCATGGAGGAGGCGCTGGCCGCGCTCAAGGGCGGCCGCGACCCGGCCAACCTTGCGAGCTTCTCCCATTTGCGCGAGGTCGCGGGGTTCGACGATTATTTCGAAGCGGAGAACAAGTACGCGAAATATTGAGGCCGTT
>JAPUGG010000328.1 GCA_027292975.1 Alphaproteobacteria bacterium
AGCTGATGGATAAGTACAACATTCAGCTCAACAAGACGTCGCGCAACTCGGTGCTTTTCCAGTCCAACATCAACAACACGCGGAGCGCCACGTCCTACGTGATCCAAACCCTGGCCAAGATCGCCGCCAAAATCGACAAAAAGGTGGCGGGCAACACCACGGAGGCCAAGGGCTTCAAGACCCGGGTCAAGTCGCTCATGGAGGATCTGCCCGACCTTCCCAACTTCAGCCACTTTCACGACTACTACCGCGACAACCCGAGGAGCGCGACGCCCGAGGGCCATATACGCGAGGGCTTCTTCGCCGCTTACAACAAGGAGAACTGCGACCACGTTCCGCTGAATAGCAAGGAAATGAACGATCGCCTCAAGAAGGGCCCGGAACTGGTCTCGGCCAACTTCGTGATCCCATATCCCCCGGGTTTCCCGATCATGGTGCCGGGCCAGGTGATCACCAAGGAGATCATCGAATTCATGCGCAAGCTGGATGTCAAGGAGATCCACGGCTATCACGCCGATGCCGGCATCAAGGTAATCAAACCGGAGAAATTGGGAGCAAAGCGGAAAAAAGCCGCCTGACTCCTTGACTGGGTGTGGATAGTGGCCCCCTGGCCATCTCTGTATGCCCCTGATGGCCCGCCCGTCGTGGCTGACGCTCGACAGAGCGCCGGTGACCACCCCCGAACGGGCAACGCTGTCCACGCCCCTTTTTTGGTATCGGATGCGTACCGCGCCTACTCCTCAAATTACACGCGCGCGACGCTCGGCTTGTCGATCCCGCTGCATCCGGGCGCTGCAAAGTTCTATTCGAAGGGGAACGGGAAGTCGTCGTGATTGTTGTCCATTCCGTCCTCACCACTCGTAACCACGGCCCTGGTCCGAGGATGCGATGGTTTCCGGCAGGAATCGGAAGATGAATGTCCAAAGGGCCATTCAAGCGATCCTGCATCGCCATGAACCCGGGGAAATAGCCGGAGATGATCTCGATTTCACCTCTGCCGATCAGCGGACGCTGAGCGAGCATCTGAAGATCGCATTCCTGGCTATGGTCGTCGGCGCGCTCGCCGGGGGCGCGGCGATTCTGTTCCGCTCCGTCATCGATGGCGTCACCTTTGGCGCCGTCGGGTTCCAGACGGGCAGCATATTGGACCTCGCCAGGTCGCTGCCCTGGTGGCACGTGCTTCTGATCCCGGCCGTTGGCGGATTGGTGGTCGGCTGGTTTGTCCAATCGGTCTCCTACGAACGACGGCTGCACGGTGTTCCCGATGTGATCGTCGCCTCGTTCCTGAGGCAGGGACGATTGCCGGGCCGCGCCGGCGTGGGCGCGGCCTTGGTTAGCGCGGTGTCGGCCGGTGTCGGAGCTTCGGTGGGCCGCGAGGGGCCGATGGTGCATCTCGGGGCGAGCGTTGGATCGTGGATCGCCCAGCGCCTGGGACTGCGGCCGTACGACTCCAGGACCCTGCTCGCCTGCGGCGTCGCTGCCGGCGTCGCGGCGTCATTCAACGTGCCCGTCGGGGCAACGATCTTCGCATTCGAGCTCATGATCCGACGGTACTCGATCCAGCGGCTGGCGCCGATTGTCATCGCCGCCGTGGTCGGAACGGCGTTGATTCGGGCTTATTATGGCGACTTTCCGGCCTGGCATGTGCCCGAGCGTATTCTTGTTTCCTATTGGGAGTTTCCGGCGTTTGCCCTGCTCGGCGTCATTTGCGCCTGTACGGGCTTTGTCCTGATTCGGTCCGTCGCACTCGTCAGCCATGCCATGAACCGCCTGGCCATCCCGCCTATGCTGCGTCCGGCGCTGGGCGGCCTTGGCGTCGGTGCGATCGCCGTGTTCTTTCCGCACGTCCTCGGGATCGGGTATGAGGCCGCGGACGAGGCTTTGCGGGAGGCCTTGCCCTTCGCTCTCCTGGCGGCTCTGGTCTTAGCCAAGATCGCGGCGACGGCATTGAGCCTCGGCGCTGGCTTTGGCGGCGGTATATTTTCGCCTTCCCTCGTCATCGGCGCGATGACGGGGGGTGCCTTCGGCGTGCTTGCGACCGCTGCGTTCCCGGAATTCTCCTCGGGCCATGGCGCCTACACCATCGTCGGCATGGCGGCCATGGCGGGGGCCGTCCTGCATACGCCCTTCGCCACAATCATCATCATCTTCGAGATGACCGCGAGCTATCCTCTAGCGCTGGGTGTCATGCTGGCGGTGGTGATCTCGGCGATCCTGCTGAACGATGTCTGGCGAAGCGACTTCTTCAACTGGCAGCTCAAACAACGGGGCGTGAACCTCAAGGAGATTACGCCGCAGGCGGTGTTGGGCGACGTTCCGGTCGCGACGCTTCTGCGCGAAGATGTAGCGACCGTGTCGGCCTCCGCCGGTCTCGACGACATGACGTCGGCCTTTGCGGCAGCGAGCGGTCCCGGTGTCCTCGTTGTCGACGCCGTCGGCTGCCTCGTTGGCCGAGTCACATACGAACGGTTCAGGAAGAATGCGGTCGAGGGCGGGACCGCGGCGGCGGAAGTGACGGCGGAACGCGTTGCTGAGCGTGATCCGCCGTCGATCGAATTGTCCGTCGACGCCGGACGCGCCTGGGTTTCAATGCGGGAACACGACACGGATTGCCTGCCGGTCGTCGACAGCCGCGCGTCGATGCGGCTCGTCGGACAGGTGACGAAGGAAGATCTCCTCACTGCCTACCACCGCATTCTCGTCAACACCTCCTGACCCGGCGAACGAGATTCTGACGCCTGAGTCTGACAATAATTTTCCAGAAAACTGTCAATTTTGACAGTTCACGACCGCCATAGTTCCTCTTAGGATCCTCTCCACTACTTTGGGGGGTTATTTCCTTGGATATCGGCGCGCCGGTCCGAGTTGTGACGAAAACAAGGTGCAGGGAGGAAGCAAAATTGGGGAGGGCAGCTGTCAGCGAAGCTATTATGGCGCAGGCGTTGGCGCAGAGTTTAACTGCTTTTCTCATTACCGATGCCAGGGAGGCGGATTTTCCAATCGTCTACGCGAACGACGCGTTCTTGGACCTGACCGGCTACAACCGGAAGGAAATTTACGGGCGGAATTGCCGGTTCCTGCAGGGCGATGACCGGGACCAGCCGGGCCGGGAGACGGTGCAGCGGGCGTTGAGCCGCCATGAACCTTACCGGGTGATCTTTCGCAACTACCGGAAGGACGGCACGCTCTTTCTGAACGAGTTGGCGATCGCTCCGCTTCGCGACGAGAAGGGGATCGTCACCCATTTCGTTGGATCCCAGAACAAGGTTCCATATGAAAACCTCGCCCTACTCCGCGATGAGGCGCTGGCGCTATTGGAGCAGTTGACCGCCAGAGAGCGCGAGGTTCTCGCGATGATGGTCGACGGCCAGGGCAACAAGTCGGTTGCCCGTTCTCTCCACATCAGCCCCCGCACGGCGGAGAAGCACCGCCAACGTGTCCTGCGCAAGATGGGCGTGGGCAGCGTTGCCACGCTCACCCAATATGCGATCGCGGCGGAGCACGGCGCCATGTTATCGGCGGCATAGGGCTTGTTGGCATTGAGGCTGTGGTTTTCGGCGAGCGCGAGTGCCCGCAACAGCGCGTTGAGCGACGCACGACACTCGCCGCACCTGGGTTGCCTTCATTGGCCGCCGCGCGGCGTTTCAATATTTAGGACGTTCAATTCCCGTGCGAGCGCCGAGGCCGTGTCGATGCCAGCCGCTCGCATGTCTGCGATGATTGGTGCGACCCGTTGTGCAAAATCATTCCCCTTGCACCAATGGCGCGGCTCCGATGCACCTTGGCGTTCATCGTGGCGCTCAAGTCCCTCTCAAGGCCCGCTAAGCGCTCTCGAGGCGATCTTGGGCCTGTGAGGGGTGTGTTGCCCGACCTGAAATGTTTTAGGATCGGGGATAGCGCCGGCGTAGCTAGGTCGGGAAAGAGAAAAAGACGACGATGAACACATTCAGCATCGCGGCAATTCTTGTCGGGCTTTCTGCCCTGTTCGGCTACATCAATCATCGGTTTTTGCGCCTGCCGCACACCATCGGGTTGGTGGTGATCGCGCTTGCCGCTTCTCTATCGATTATCGGATTCGATCTGATCGAGCCCTCCGTTCAAATCGGGCAGAGGGTCACGGGCGTGCTTCGGCGAATCGATTTCAATGAGACCCTGATGCACGGGATGCTGAGCTTCCTGCTGTTTGCCGGTGCTATGCATGCAGATTTCCCCGCCTTAAAGACCCGGCGTTTAACAATCGGCGTGATGGCGGTTTTCGGCACCGTGATCTCGACCTTCGTGGTCGGGGCACTGATGTGGTTCCTGTCGGGATTGTTCGATCTCGAGCTTCCATTTATCTGGGCGTTGGTGTTCGGCGCGTTGATCAGCCCCACCGACCCGGTCGCGGTTCTCAGTCTTTTCAAAACCGTTAAGGTCCCCGATACCCTGCAAGCGAAGATGGCCGGCGAATCTTTGTTCAACGACGGGGTCGGCGTAGTCGTATTCACGGTCGTCGTGGCAATCGCGCTTGCAAGCGGCGAACAGGGCGGCGGCATGGGCGCGGCCGATATCATCAAACTGTTCTTTACCGAAGCGGTCGGCGGCGCCGTCCTTGGCCTGGCCGCCGGATACATCGGGTACCGCGCTATGTACGGGATCGATGAACCGAGCCTCGAGGTTCTGATCACGCTGGCATTGGTGATGGTCACATATGCGCTGGCCCTATCTCTTCATATGAGCGGGCCGATTGCCATGGTCGTTGCCGGCCTGTTCATCGGCAACCGGGGCGTAAAATACGCCATGAGCGAACAAACCCGCGAATATGTGCTGACGTTCTGGACGCTGATCGCCGAGATCCTCAATTCGGTCCTGTTCCTACTGATCGGC
>JAPUGG010000329.1 GCA_027292975.1 Alphaproteobacteria bacterium
CATGATGCCCTCGCCCTACACCAGCCAAGACAGCCTGGAGGACGCGGCCGAGACCGCGCGGCTGCTCGGCGCGCGCCTCGACGAGGTCGGCATCGAACCCGCCATGGGCGCCTTCGACGAGATGCTGGGTCCCATCTTCGACGCCATGGCCCCGGACACCACCGAGGAGAACATCCAGGCGCGCGCGCGCATGATGACGCTGATGGCGATCAGCAACAAGCTGGGTGCCATGGTGCTTTCGACCGGCAACAAGTCCGAGGTCTCGGTCGGTTACGCCACGCTCTACGGCGACATGGCCGGCGGCTTCAACGTGCTCAAGGACGTCTACAAGACCACGGCCTATCGGCTGGCGCGCTGGCGCAACCAGGCGCTGCCCAAGGGCGCATTGGGCCCGGCCGGCCGAGTTATCCCCGAGCGCGTGCTGACCAAGGCGCCCTCGGCCGAGCTCAAGCCGGACCAGACCGACCAGGATACCCTGCCGCCCTACGAGGTGCTCGACGAGATCCTGGAGTGCCTGATCGAGGAAGAAATGGGGGTCGACGAGATCGCCGCGCGCGGCCACGACCGCGAAACCGTGAACCGGGTCTGGCGCATGCTCGAGATATCCGAATACAAGCGCCGCCAGGCGGCGCCTGGGGTCAAGATCACCCGCCGCGCCTTCGGCCGCGATCGCCGCTACCCGATCACCAACGCCTTCAAAGGCCCGGCGTGAGCGAGGGCGCGGGCAGGGCCGCATGAAAAGCTTGTTTAGATTCAGCCGGCGGCGCTGGTCGGTCTTCGGGCTTATCCTGGCGCTCGTTTATTGTCTCACGTATCTCGGGATTGGCGGCATCTTGATACCGTTTGTGGGGGCGCCTCTGTTCCTCGCCAGCCTGATGCTCTGGTTCGTCCCCGGCGTTCTTTTCGCTTGGACCGGTTTCTTCGAGTTTCACGAATTCGGCGCCTCGCCCACAGGCTGGGCGGGGCATGCCGTGATCGTCATCTTCTACGCCAGCGCCGCGTTACTCCTGAGCTGGCCCTTTGGCCCGGGCAAACCGGCGAAGCCCGAATGACGCCCCCGCACTTGCGCCCGATTCCCGCCGGCCACGACCGCGAAACCTTGAACCGGGTCTGGCGCATGCTCGAGATGTCCGAATACAAGCGCCGCCAGGCGGCGCCCGGAGTCAAGATCACCCGCCGCGTCCTCGGCAAGGACCGCCGCTACCCGATCACCAACGCCTTCAAGGGCCCGGCTTGAGGGTCAGGCCGCCACGACTCGCTTGACCTTAATGTTCCTCTCGCCCTTGCGGGCCTGTGGCGCTGCGATTCGCGGCGCCCGGACGGCCGGTCTTGGCGTCCCCGCATTCGGCCGGACGCGGATTGCAGGAACGATCGTCGGGGAGCCTATGGCCCGGGCCATTCTCTACTCGGCGGCAGCGGCCGCCTTCGGCCTGCCGTAGGTGTCGGGGATGGCCGCTTGGTGGGTCTTCATCAGCTCGAGTTCGTCTTCTCCGGCCTCGAAGACCGGGGCGAGTGCGGTATCCATGTAGTCGCGCTTTCCCGGGTCCGCCTCGATGCGCCTGGCGAGCCGGGAGTATTGCAGATAGAGGCGCGCCCAACGGGCGTGGCAGGCCAACACCTCCCAAACCCGGCGCGGATAAAAGATGAGCGGGTTTTCCCGGGGCAAGCCGCGACGCCGCTGGGTCCGCACCTTGCGGCGGAAAATGCCCATCTCCAAAGGATGAACCTTCTCGAAGTTGACGGCCCCGTAGAACCCGCCAAGCGGCAGGAGCAGCTTCTCCAGCTTGATGCCCTGCGCGGCGTTGCGGCGCATGATCGTTTCGATATGATCGAGGGTGTAGTACTGCTCCCAGGCGCGCATATAGGCCCCCTGCCATGCCTCCTTGGACATCAAGGCATGGCCGGTCGTGGCATGGTTCAGGTCGTATTTGTTCATGTCGGCGTCCATCCAGACGCCTTGCGAATGTCGGTTCCGGTGGTCCTCGGAACCCGGCAGCGGCGTCAGGAAGAAAAATTCCACCAAGTCGATCGGCAGCTCGCGCTTGATGATCTCTATGTCGCGCTGGATCGTCTCCGGCGTATCGGGCGGAAAGCCGAGGATGTAACCGACGTAGGTTATAATGCCGGCATCCTTCCAGGCCTGGAGCATCTTGCGATACTCCCAGATTTTGTTCTGACGTTTCTTGGCGCCCATCAGGGCCTCGGGATTGATGTTCTCGAGCCCGATAAAGGCACGGTTGCAGCCGGCCCGCTTGACCTTCTCGATGAAATTCGGGGTCCGGTGGCACAAGGCGTCGACCTGGATGATAAACCTGAACCTGAAGCCCTCGTTCTCCTGTAAGTCGATCATGCGATCGAGGATCGCTTCCCAGTGTTTGTTGCGGGCTAAGTTGTCGTCGGTGATGAAGTAGCGGTTGACCCCCTGGGCCGCATTGGCACGAATGATGGCCTCGATGTCATCGGGCGTGCGGTGCCGGGACTTGCGGCCCTGGACGTTGATGATGGTG
>JAPUGG010000033.1 GCA_027292975.1 Alphaproteobacteria bacterium
TAGCGCCCCGCCCGGGTATAGTTGACCTTGATCTTTGGATAGCGCGCATAGAAGGGGGCGGCCAGCACATCGAACTGGTTGGCGTCCCATGTTCCAAGGATGCGCACGGGCGGTTCCTTGGCCGCGTTCCTGGCCCAGGAAGCCGGTGTCTTCAATTCCTGGTCCAACCCTTTCAGGATGGAGACATCGAATTTCAGCTTCTTGAGCATGGCGCGGGTGGCGTCGGGCAGTTCGGCAGCGTTCACCGGCGTGGCCACAGGCATGGCAAAGACAAGCGCCACTGCCATGAACAGCGTCGAGACCAAGTGACGGGTCATCGTTTCACCCTCCCTGTTGGGTTTGATAATCATTTGCGAAACTCTAGCGCAATTTTCGGCTTGCAAACACCTTATCCGGGCTGCGCCCAGCCACGCTGGATGGCGGGCCGCGCGCCCACGGTGTCGATCCAGCGGATCATGTTGGGATATTGGTCGAGCGGCAGGCTGTCGTGCGACCAATTGGCGACCCTTGGATAGAAGGCGAGGTCGGCGATGGAAAACTCCGAAGCAAAGAATTCTTGATCGGCGAGATGGCGATCGATCACGCCGCAGACCCGTTGGGCATTGGCCAGCAAGGACGGATTGGTGCGCATTTGGCCCATCAGCGGCAGCGCGGCATTCATATGAAGCATGAGCCATTTCTGCACCTCGACCCGGTCGCACGCGTCCTTGCCGTAGAGCTTTCCCGATTTCTCCGCCGCGTAGAGCAAAATGGCCCCGGATTCGAACACCGTGACCGGCGCGCCCCCGGGTCCGTCACCGTCTACGATCACCGGCACCTTCTGGTAGGGATTGCGCGCCGTGTGCTCGGCCGTGATTTGGTCCTTTTGGTGAATGTTGATGGGGTGGACATGGCATTCCAGGCCCGCTTCCTCGAGCCCGATGGAGGCACGGCGGCTGTTGGAAGTTGACCACATGTAGAGATCGATCATCGGGCTTCCTCTCCTGATCTAGCGATTTCTTGGGATTGGGAAAGCGGACCGCTCAGGGATGGACCGTTTGCGAAAAATAGCGGTCGTCGACGGTCAGGCCGATCTGCCGGGTTCGCGCCTCGGCATAGATGATCGAACCGATGGCGGCGAACTGAAGCCCCATTCCCTTGTAGTTATGGAAACAAGTTATTTCATCATCCGACTGGCGGCCCGGCGTTTGGCCCGCGACCACGGATTTCAGCTCCGGGGCCTGGGTGATGTCGAAGACGCCGATATCCGGGCGCGCATAATCGCCATTGACGAATTCGGGGATCTCCTCGGGCCAACCCCGGGTGGCATGGGCGCTCACCGGATCGTGGGTGTTGACCACCAGGCGATCCACCGCTTGCAGCACGTCGAGCCCAATCTCGGAGCCGCGCACGGAAGTGACATGCATGCCCGGGCGCACCAGGTCCGCGGAAATGGTCGGGGTCATGGAATTGGTGGCCGAGACCAGGATATCGGCGTCGGCGGCGGCTTCTTGCGAGCTGGCCACGGCACGCACCTCGATCCCGAGTTTCTTAGAATAGGTCTCCGCGAAAGCCTCGCGGTTGGCCGCGGTGGTGCTGAACACCTTGACCAGTTCGAGGTCCCTAACCGTGGCCATGGCCTCGATCTGGCCTGTCGCCTGCCAGCCACTGCCGATCAGCCCGAGCACCGAAGCGTCCTCGCGCGCCAAATATTTAGCCGCCACCCCCGATGAGCCGCCGACCCGGGTCTTCTGCACGACACCATCATTGAACATGGCGAGAAGTTCACCGGTCTCTGTCGAGAACAACAGCACCAGGCCGTTGTAACGATCGCCCTGGGAGACGGGGATTTTCACGCGGCGGGGCGAACCCTCGATCTCCGGCCAATGGACCACGTCGGAATTGAGCCGGAGCGCGGCCAGGCCGGCCGCCGGCCAGCTGCCGGACATGGTCTTGAACGCATGGACCGCGCCGGGGCGCGGATTGTCGACGATGGCGTCCTGGCGCGGCATGTCGACGGCGTCGCGGTTGCCAAGGTCGCGGTAGGCTGCTTCCAGCGCTTCGATGCAAGCCGGCATTTCCAGGAATGTTTCGAGATCTTCGTTGGTGATCACCAACATGGCTCGCCTCCCCCGGGCTATTGAATAAACGTCAATGGACTCAATCCGTCCCTGCCATCTTCGGAGTCTTGTAGCCCTCGGCCTTCCGCTCTTTCATGAAAGACATGTAGTCGTCGCGGTGGTTGGGCGCGTTGTAGGGGCAGACATCGACACAGAGGTGGCAGTATTCCTTGCGCAAACGGGAGTACGGATAGCACTTCTCGACGTCGGTCAACCACCGCTTGACGCCAAGGCTCACCACGTAATCGTCGGGGATGGCATCGCCGGGGCAGTTATTGATGCAGACTTGGCAACTGACGCAGCGCTCCTGCACCCCGAACGACATGGGGGAATCGTGGGCCAGCGGCAGGTCGGTGGTGATGAAGCTGGGACGGAAACTAGAGCCCAGGATGGGATGGATCAGGCTTCCATTCTTGCCCAACTCGCCCCAGCCGCATTGCCACATGACGGGAATCGCCTGGATGGTGGTTCCGCCATTGTGGTGGGCGACGGCGTCCCAGCCGAGCTCCTCCCTGATCCAGCGCACCATTTCCGTGGCGATCTTGGCGACCATGTAGTACGCCCGGTGCGCTTCGTCGCTGACCGCATCGGCCCCATGGAGAACCTTGTTGTACGTTTCGTGGTGGGCGAAAGCTATGACGTTGGAATACGAACAATCCACCCCTTCATCGATCATCACCGGGTCGAGCGCGCAGGCGCCAACCAGGTCGGCGCCACATTCCTTGGCCCGGGCCTTGACCTCTTCCGCCATGGCGGCGGGGTCCGTCACCGGGCGCCTATCTGGTCCCACCGGCCCAACGCGGAAGGCAGCCATTTCGTCGATCTGCTGGCGATAGCGAACCCTGGTCTCGGACTGGTGCTCGTAGAGCGGCACCGTGTCCAGACCCATTTCCGCCATGACCTTGCGCAGCAGCGGATCTTGGAGGCCGTGCTCGCGCCGTTTCGTGCTTCCCATCATTGGCTTGGCCTCTCAGCCACCGTATTGTTATGGAGGCATCCTAGCATAGCGGCTCAGGCGGTGACCTCAACCTCGAGCACGTCCCCGTCGGCGAGCCTAAGTGTTTCGCGGATCGACACCGCGGCGATGATCTCCACTTGGTCGGGAGCATAGGTTGAGACCCCGGGCAGCACGACGGCGCCCTTGAGCCCGCCCTGGATCATCGCCTTGTAGACCCGGGCGTCGCACCAAGCGGGATCGGGCGCCCGCAGGACCAAGCCCGGCGCTCCCTTGATTTTACTCCATACGGCGAGGGAATGTTGGTCCCGGAGGCGGAGATTGAGGGTTCCCGGCCAAGGGTCGATGGCCACCAGGTTTTGAAAACCCGCGCGCGCCCACGCGGCGCCGGTGAACAACGCGCCCTCGCCCTTGCCGGACACTACTTCTCCCGAAATGACCAACAGCGCCATGGAACTTAAAGCTGCAGGCCGGCCCGGCGGAAGGCCTCGGCGCTCGCCGGATGAAGTAGCGCGCCGTCGCCTTCGGTGCAAACCTTGGCCAACAAACCTTGCAGACCCCGAAACAGCGGGTTCATATGCTCCAGGTCCCCAGCCCTCTTGATGGTGGCGGCCACCACATCGGCGGTGAACCCGGGATCGCCCCCGGCGGCGACGGCAATGACGTTGAGTACCCCGATGGCAGCGATATCCGCCGCTTGGCCCGGCACCTCATCGGCCGGAACTAATGCCCTTGTGTAGAAGGGAATTTCCCGGCACGCGGTCTCTATTTGCTCCTCGGCGTAAGCGAGCACCTTGATCGGCGTGCGTCGGCAGAGTTCGGTGAAATGGGTAGACGGGATCGGCGCCTGAAGCTGCGCGTCGACCGCGCCCGCGGCCAACCCATGGCCGCCGTCGAAGGTCGAGATGAAGGCGAATTCCATGCCGTCCGCGCCCCAGCCGAAGCTCCGGACCATGTTCAGCGCATGGCAGGCCATGCCCGAATCCCTATGGCCAACGGCGACCCTGCGGCCCCGAAGCTGGGCCACATTGTTAAGCTCGGAGCTCGCCTTGACCACGAAAAAAAGCGGGCCGGCGTTAAGCGGCGTGGCGATGGCGATTTCGACCTGTTTGGTGAACGGTGGCGCACCGGTTAGGGCGCAGGGCACCCAATTGGATGCCATGAAGCCAAGATCGGCAACACCGCTGGCCACCATTTCCGCGTTCATGACGCTGCCGGTGGTGACCAGCACCTCGGCCTCATGGGCGATGCCTTCTTCCACCAGGATCTCGCCCAGCGCCTTGGCTTGGCCAAAAAAGGTGCTGAGCGGATCCGATGAGGCGATGCGTAGCGTCTTCATGGCGGGCGATCCCTGACCCAAAATACTAGGCGATTGCCGTGTTCCGTGAAAGCCGTTGCCGAAAGGGTCTGCGCGGGCCGCGTTTGGGTGACGGTCTCGCGGTTGTCCACATTTAACTCTCGGAACTAAGTAACGTGTCCCCATTATTGCCTTTGGCTGGCCCGTCGGCTCGCCAGTCCTCGAGGGATGCCGTTAGAACGGCGCCAAACAAGATCACGGCCCAAGAAAGATACATCCAAATGAGGAATATCGGCAGTACCGACAGGGCGCCGTAGAGGGTCCTGTATACCGGGACGTAGTCGAGGTACACACCGAAAGCCCAGCGCACCATGGAAAACAGTATTCCGGCTGCCATGCCGCCAGCGATGGCGTTGCGCCAGGGGACCGTCCGGTCGGGGACGACGGCGTAGAGGAAGGTAAAGGCTACGACGACGATCAGGAGCGGGACCAACCAGCCGAACCGCCCGGATAGCCCGGCGAAGGAGTCGATTCCCGCCTGTTCGGCCAAGGCTGGGATATTGGTGGCGAGCAAAACACTGGCACCCAGTACCAGCGGTCCCAGGATGATCACGGCGCTGCACACGAAGAGGCGGGACAACAACCGTCGGGGCCGCGCCACCCGGAATATGGTGTTCAACGTCGATCCGATGGTCACCAGCATCATCACCGCGGTCACGACCAGAGCGGCAATTCCCACGGTTGTCAGGTCCTCGGCGTTGTCGATGAAACCGTCGAAATGCTCTACCAATCGTTCGCCGGTATCGGGCACGAAGTTCTTGAAGACGAAGGCCTGGATTTCCTCGTGTACGCCCTCGAACAAGGGAACCACCGCCAGTACGGCGAAGGCTATGGCGGCCAGTGGCACCAGCGCCAGGAGCGAGGTGTAGCTGAGTATCGCGGCGATACCCGGACACCGGTCGTCGACGAAACGCTTCGACGCATAGGCCAAGAATGCAAGGCCTTGCTTGAGCAAAATCCGCGCCACGGGCTCAGTAGACATCCATCGTGTTTCCCGCAATCAAACGCCTTGATAACACTGGATTAGCTCTTTTCAACCGACATTTCCCAGATCGCCGTGCGGTTACCGATCCGTTGGCAACCTATCGGGAAACCTAGTTATCTAATTCTCTTTCGTGTTCGGATTGAATATTGGGAAGTTAACTTCATCGTCACAATACTCAGGAGAGTTTTCACACGTATACACGCACAGCACAGTGCGCTCAATGGAGCGTTCCCGACGGTCTCGGGCGCGCGGTTCTGGGCCGATGTTCGGTGAGCCCGGCGTGATGGTGCACCAGGCGCCAGGCCCCCCCTTGGCGAAGGAACACATTGGTCGCCGCAAGAAAAATTTCGCCGATGGCCTCGAAGCAAACCACCAGGGCCGCGTCTCCCATCAGATAAACTTGTTCCTCGGCGGGCTGGACGGCGGGCTCCGGCGGCTCCGCGAGGATGCCGCGCCAGCTCGCCATGACGTCCTCGCGGCCGCGCACCGGCGGCCAGCCGGGATGGATGCAACTCACCTCCGCTTGATCCGCCCAAAGGACGTCCATGGCTTTGATATCGCCGCTGCCGAAGGCCCGGTAAAATTCTCCGTTGGCGGCGGTGACCGCCACCCGGTCCGCCTCTTCGCTATCGGCCATGCCTGGGTCTCCTTTTCGGTTGGCGCTCACTCTCCTGGCGGGCTAGCATGTTGCCCCAACCGGCCCAACTTCGCGAAGGGCCGCTCTCCAAGGATTACAACTCGGCCCCAACATGTCCATCAAAGAGGCGGTCCAGCCCCTTCTCGACCGTTACTGGCGTTCGCTCCCGCGAAATTTCCGCGGCGCTTTCTGGATGCTGGCCTCGGGCCTCACCTTTATCATCCTCCAGGCGCTCACCAAGCAACTGGGCGGAAAATTCGACGCCATACAAATCGCTTTCTTTCGGGCGCTGTTCGGCGGCCTGGTGGTTCTGCCGTTCATTTTCAGGCGGGGATACGCGGCCTTTCAGACCGAGAACCTGCCCTACCATATCGGCCGCGGCCTGTTCGGCGCCATGGCCATCTTCCTCATGGTGTTCGCCGTTATCCACATGCCCCTGGCCGACGCGACGGTGATCGGATTCACCCGGACCATGTTCCTGATCGTGCTGGCCGTCATCTTTCTCGGCGAAAGGGTGCGCTGGCGGCGCTGGACCGCGACGGTGCTCGGCTTCGGTGGCGTCGTCCTCATGCTGCGGCCGGGGGATGAGACCTTCCAACTGGCCGCGGTGGCCGCGGTGGGCGCCTCGCTCTGTTTCGCTTCGGCCCATGTCTGCATCAAGAAATGCACCTCCCAGAATGACCACCCCATGACGGTCCAGAGCTATTACTGGCTGATCGCCACGGCGGTGACCTTGCTTCCCGCGATATGGTTCTGGGTGACCCCCAGTTGGGATGATTTCACCCTGTTGGCACTGCTGGGCGTGCTGTCGGGAATCGCCCAGATTTTCACGGTCTATGCGCTCAACGCCGGGGAAGCCACCTTTGTCGCTCCCTTCGATTTCATGCGTCTGGTGTGGGCCGCCCTCATCGGTATCATCGTCTTCGGCGAAGGCCTGGCGCCTGCCACCATCGTCGGCGCCATGGTGATCATCGGATCCAACGTCTACATCGCCCACCGGGCGGCGAAGGAACACAAGGCCAAGGCGGCGGCCGGCGGGTAACTACTCCTCCATGACCCGGATCGGGGCGCCCTTCAGCCAGGCGTCGATATTCTCGATGCCCTGGTCGAAATACTTTTGATAGTTCTCCCGCGACACATAGCCGAGATGCGGCGTCGCCACGATCCCCGCCGTGTTGCGGTAGGGATGATCGGCGGGCAGCGGCTCGATATCGAAGACATCGAGGCCGGCGCCGGCGATCTTGCCGCCCTTGACCGCCGCGATCAGGGCGTCTTCGTCGACGATGGGCCCCCTCGAGGTATTGATGAGATAGGCGCTCGGTTTCATGTGGGACAGGGCCTCGGCGTCGATAATGCCCCGGCTGCGGTCCGACAGGACCAGATGGATCGAAACGATATCGGACTGCGCGAGCAGGGCTTCCAAGGTAGCGACAAAACGGACGTCGTGCTCGGCGCATCGCTCTTTGGTGAGGTTCTGGCTCCAGGCGGCGACGTCCATGCCGAAGGCCAGCCCGACCCGGGCGACCGCCGTCCCCAAGCGGCCCAAGCCGATGACGCCTAAGGTCTTGCCCGCCAAGCCGAGGCCGAGGCCGAGCTGCCAGCCGCCGTCGTGGACCGCCTGAACTTGGGCGGGGATGTTGCGGATTGTGGCGAGGATCAGCCCCCAGGTGAGTTCCGACGTGGGAGAGCCGAGGGATTCGGTGCCGCAGACGGTGACCCCAAAATCCCCGGCCGCGGCCAGGTCGATGCCCCGGTTGCGCATGCCGCCGGTGACTAAAAGCTTGAGGTTGGAAAGCTTCTCGAAAAGGACCCGTGGAAATTTTGTGCGCTCGCGGATGACGACGACGATCTCAAAAGGCTCCAAGCGCCGGGCGACCTCAGTGACCTCGTCCAGGTGATCGTTGAACACGGTGATCTCCACGCGGTCCTCGATCGCCGACCAGTCGGACACCGAGCGCACCACGTCCTGAAAATCGTCGAGGATGGCAAGACGCATAAATCTTTTCCCCCGGAATGCAGGCTTGCAGGGTCACGGGCGCCGGCGGCGCCCAAGCACGATTTGATGGTCAATCGTCGGTGATGTCGATCCAGTTGCCGTCGGGATCGGCCATCTGAAACTCGCCCAGCGCGCACGCCGCCAATAGATCGGCCCGGGTGTTGGCTTCGT
>JAPUGG010000330.1 GCA_027292975.1 Alphaproteobacteria bacterium
GACATCACCGCGATCATCTATGAGGGGTTCATGGGCAGCGATGGCTTGCCCAAGGTGGCGACCAGCCTGGAGCCCTTTTTCGATCCCGCCTACTACCGGGGCAAGGTGCCGGTGTTCGATCCGAAGATCTTTCACACCACCAGGGAGGCATACGAATATAGCTGGCCCGAGGAGACCCCCGAGGGCGGCAATTTCTCCTACCCGAAACGGTCCGACCGCCCTGCCCCTCTGGAGCGCAAGGATCCGCTGGCCGACCACCAGATCAAGGCGAATTCATGCAAAAAGCCGCGTGGCTTTAGGCGCATCCACGTCAAGGGGGGGGCCAAGTTCGCGCGCGAGGGCGAGGTCTTCGCGTTCGAGCCGCGCACCATCCGCGCCGGGAAATGCGAGGAGATCGAGATCGTCCTGGAAAACACCGATTCGGTCCGCCACGCGCTGATGATCCCTGGCCTCAATCCCATGTTCACCTCCGAGTTCAGCGGACCGCGCACGCAAACCGCCCGGTTCGTGACGCCCGACCGCGACGTCACCCTGGAATTTCATTGCCATGTGCCGACCCACGAAAAGATGGGAATGTTCGGTCGACTGATCGTCGGCAAGGGCGGCGCCCCACCGGCGGCTGCGGCGGAGTCCGTCGCCGTGAAGCGACTGTATCACGGCATCGGAATCGTCCTGGCGGCCGACCCGCGATCGAGCCGACTGGTGATCGACCACGAAGAAATCAAAGGCTTCATGGCGCCCATGGTCATGAGCTACCTGGTCGCGGATCGAGCGCTTCTTCGCGATCTCAAGCGCGGCGACAAGGTCCGCTTCACCATCGACGCCGACAAACGCATGATCGTCGACATCAAGCCGTTCCTCCGCTAGAGCACTTCCGGGCCAGAGTAATTTTCGTTATTGGGAACCGGCCCGCTCTTGGCTGAAGCCGGCCCCCGGTCCCGGGCTTAACCCGCGTCGAGCTCGAAACTGATCCCCTGGGCCAGCGGCAGGGCGTCGGAATAGTTCACCGTGGCGGTCTGGCGGCGCATATAGGCTTTCCAGGAATCCGAGCCGCTTTCGCGACCGCCGCCGGTGGCCTTCTCGCCGCCGAAGGCGCCGCCGATCTCGGCGCCCGACGGGCCGATATTGACGTTGGCGATGCCGCAATCGCTCCCCATGGCCGAGAGGAACCGCTCCGCCTCCTTGACCTCGCCGGTAAAGATGCATGACGCCAACCCCTGGGGCACGTCGTTATGGACGGCGATGGCCGCGTCCAAATCTTGGTACCTCATGACATAGAGGATCGGTGCGAAGGTCTCTAAGCGAACGGTTTCGGTCTGGGCCGGCATCTCGACCATGGCCGGGCGCACGTAAATGCCCCCGGCGGGGACGCCCTCGGTCAGCGGTTCGCCGCCGAACACCGTGCCGCCTTCCCCCGCCGCCACCCCCAGCACCCTTTGCATCTCGTCGCCCGCCGCGGCGTCGATCAGCGGGCCGACCAGCACGTCGGAATCGAGCGGATTGCCGATGGCGATGGAGCCATAGGCCGATCTCAAGGCGGCCAGCAGGGAATCGCGTATGTCTTCATGGACGATCAGGCGCCGGAGGGTGGTGCACCTCTGGCCGGCGGTGCCGACCGCGGAAAACACGATGGCGCGAAGTGCTAAGGAGAGATCGGCCGATGGGGTGACGATCATCGCGTTGTTGCCGCCGAGCTCTAAAAGGACCCTGCCGTGGCGTGCCAGTACCCGCGGCCCGACGGCGGCCCCCATCATGGTGGAACCGGTGGCGCTGATGAGCGGGACCTTGGCGCTGTCCACCAGCCGGGCGCCCACGTCGGCGCCGCCGATCAGCACCTGGGACAGGCCATCGGGCGCGTCGTCGCCGAAGCGCGCCAGCGCGCGTTGGAAGATCGCCTGGCAGGCCAGCGCCGTGACGGGGGTTTTCTCGCTCGGTTTCCACAGCACCGGATCGCCGCACACCAGCGCGATGGCGGCATTCCAGGCCCACACCGCGACCGGAAAATTGAAGGCGGTAATCAGGCCGATGGGGCCCAGCGGGTGCCATTGTTCCATCATGCGGTGACCGGGCCGTTCCGAGGCCATGGTCAGGCCGTAGAGCTGGCGCGAGAGGCCCACGGCGAAATCGCAGATATCGATCATCTCCTGCACCTCGCCGAGGCCTTCTTGCAAGATCTTGCCGCTTTCCAGCGTCACCAGGCGGCCGAGGTTCCCCTTGGCGGCGCGCAACTCGTCCCCCAACAGGCGGACCAGCTCGCCGCGGCGTGGCGCCGGGACCTCGCGCCAGGAGGTGAACGCGGTTGAGGCGCGGGCGATGGCGGCCTCGATCTCGTCGCCCCGGTGCTCGTGGAGCTCGGCGATCAGCGCGCCGTCGATGGGCGTACGCACCTGCAGGTCGCCGCCCGACACCTGCGCTTGGGTGATGCCGAGGTCGTCGTAAAGGGCGCGGAGTTGGGCACTATCGGGAACGCCATTGGTCCGGGCACCGGTGTCCATGGGGGGCTCTCTCCGTCAGCCTGCGGCGGGTTGGTTGCCCGCCGTCATCTTGAAGATCCCCTGGGCGTTGCCGGCGTCGAAGCCGAGGTCGAGGCCCGAGCCGTCGGGCAGGGGATCGCGGGATATGAACTCATAGAAGGACCCAGGCACCTCGCGGCTGACCGGGCGTCCGCTTTCGTCCAGGAAGGTGCGTTCCACCATGGCGGCGCGGTAGGCGGTCTGGCGGACACGGCCGTTGGATGATGTCTCGACGCTGTCCTTTATGGGATGGCCCGCGCGGCGGGCGGCCGCGGCCAGGGCGGCCACGTCGGCGACCCGGCTGGTCGCGTGGTTGAAGGTATTGCCCTCGGTGGCGATCCAGGCCATTTCGGGCGATTCCGCGAGCAGAATTTCGTAATCATCGAGGGCCGGCACCTCGTGCTGACGGGCGAAGCAGCCGGTAAGCACGACCAGCAGCCGGGCGGCCCCGTCAGGGGCCAGCGCGCCCTCGGTGCTAAGCTCCGCGAGCAGCCCGGCCCCCTCGGGCGTCACCGGGTCGCGGGAGCTCGCAAGCACCCGGCCGACCGCCTTCTGGAAGCCGGGGGAAAAACCCTCGGGATGCAGCTCGCTGACGAAGAACTGGGGAATAAGCTGTGGCAAGTCGCGGTGGGTATAGGCGCGCCCGGTCATGGCGATCCGGTCCAAGGGATAGACCGCGGCGACGCCGTAGCCGAGCGGCTCCAAGATGCGCGAGAATGCCGCGTCGCCCGCGGGCAGGCGGCCGGTCTGTAGCCCTTTCACGGTCCTGAGCGCGCCATGGTCGAAGGTGACCTTGCGTCCCTCGGCCAGCACCTGCTCGACATAGGCGCGGCCGGTTGGCACCCGCTCGAGAAGGCCGTCGAAGAGGATCATGGTCAGCGCCTGGGCGAGGATCGCCGGGGAGACCTTCTCGCCCGGCTCCTCGACCAGCGGCGGGTGCACAAAGATGGCGGCCAACAGGGCCCGGGCGCGCGGCGCGCCGATGGTCGTGGCGAGCAGCCGGGCCAGTGCGCCGGTGGTGTGAACGGACATGGCGGTCGCCGGCATCAGGCCTCTCCCCCGGCGTGTGCCCTAGTGGGAGGCCGACGGCGCAAGCGCCTCGGCCGTGATGTCGTCCAGGACCTCGGCCAGGCAGTCGACGGCCTCGTCGATCTCAGCCTTCTCGATGACGAAGGGCGGGGCGAGGCGTACCGTGTTGCGGTGGGTTTCCTTGGTCAGGACCCCCGCCCCCATCAAGGCCTCGACGACATCGAGCGCACTCGCCGCCCGTTCGTGGATCTCGATACCGACGAACAGCCCCCGGCCGCGCACCTCAGCTATGGCGGGGCTGTCCAGCGCATTGAGCCGCGCCAGCAGGTAATCGCCCAGGTCCGCCGCGCGCTCGACCAATCGGTCCTCGACCAGAAGGTCCAGCGCCGCCAAGCCCACCGCCGCGGCGATGGGGTTGCCGCCATAGGTGCTGCCGTGGTCGCCGGGGTTGAACACCCCCATGACCTCGTCGGTGGCCAGGAACATGGAAACCGGGAACAATCCGCCGCCCAGTGCCTTGCCGAGGGTCACGCCATCGGGGGTGATGCCCTCGTGCTGATAAGCAAGCAGCTTCCCGGTCCGGCCCAAGCCGGTCTGGATCTCGTCGCAGATCAGCAGCACGTCATGGGCGCGGCAGATGCGTTCCACGTCGGTGAAATAGCCTTGGGGCGGAACGACGATGCCGCCTTCCCCCTGGATCGGCTCGACCAGGAAGCAGGCGGTGTTGGGCGTGATCGCGGCTTCCAATGCCGCGGCGTCGCCGAACGGCACCAGCACCAAGCCCGGCGGGAAGGGGCCGAAGCCGTCGCGGTACTGGGCCACCGTGGACAGGCCGGTGACGGCGATGGTGCGTCCGTGGAAATTCCCCTCGGCGGCGATGATCTCGGCCCGGTCATGGGCCACCCCTTTCACCGTGTAGGCCCATTTGCGCGCCGCCTTGAGCGCCGTCTCGACCGCTTCGGCACCGGTGTTCATGGGCAAGGCGCGGTCCATCCCGGTGAGTTCGCAGGCGCGGGCCAGGAACGGCCCCAGGCGATCGTTGGAATACACCCGCGAGAGGATGTCGAGCCGCCCGGCCTGCTCGGTCAGGGCGCGGACCAGCCGGGGATGGCAATGGCCGAAACTCACCGCCGAATAGGCGCCCAGCATGTCGAGATAACGCCGGCCCTTATCGTCCCACAAATGGACGCCTTCACCGCGGACGATGGTCACCGGCAGCGGCGCGTAGTTTGCCGCCCCGAAACGTTTCTCAAGGTCTACCGCGTTGGTCATGCTTGTTCTCCTCGACAAATGCCTCGCCGCGGAACGCACGGGTCAGGCGCGCGGTGCGGTCCTCGCGGTCGATGCCCTAGTCATAAATAAACATAGTTAACAAACGGTTATTTTAAAGGGGTGGGCGGCGCCCATGGCGGGAAACGCGATCTCCCAAGCCGCGGGCGAGCCTTGTCCCCGGCGCCGATTCGCCCGCCAAGCGCCCGGCGGGCGCGGCCTATCGCTCGGGGACCCAGATTCCGGTGGTCTTGTTGATCATGTAGCGCGCCACCAGGGCCTTTTCGCGCACGGTCACCACCTCGGCGATGATCCGCTTGTCGCGTTCATAGACCCTGCCCGCGGTGAGCCGGTCGTTGCCCAGCAGCACCAAGCGGTAGGTGAGCAAGGCGCGGACCGAGCGCAGGGTCGGCCCCTTGGGCCCGTAGATGGCGCGCAAGTCGCCGCCGCGAACCCTCGGGGCCAGCGCACCGAGGCCGCCCTGGCCCCGGGCGAGGTCGTCTTGGCCGCGGTCGAAGGACCGGGTCGCGTTTTCGATGGCGTTGCGGATGGCCTCGCCCAGCGCCCGCAGCCGTTCCTTCAATTTCTTGATGTCCATGTCGTCGGAAGGCGGCGCCTTGCCTTTTTCGGCGGTCGCCGCGGGGCCCGGCGTGGGGCCGGACGTGGCGGCAAGGGCGGCGCCGGGCGAAGCCGCGAGGGGGCTCGCCATAAGGGCGAGGACGAACGCCGCGGCAAACGCCAAGCGCTGGGCTTGGCGCTTCATCGGTGTGGCGTTGGAATGGGCCATGGGTCTCTCCCGCCGTCCATTTCCTGGGGTCGAACATATACATCATCCCCACACTTACGCCAGACCGTCAGTGACAGTTGATCAACTTGCTGGCGACACTTCTAGAACGGCTCTCACAACCGGGGCGGTCTTCCATGGAGCCACCTTCAAGTTGGGTCGCCCCCCCCCGCAAGCCCCCGCGATTTTTTTGGGCCAAAAATCCGAGAGCCCATACCATACGGGGCGGCGGCGCCATTCCCCCCTTGGGGCCGAAGCTATCACGGTGTTAAGCTATCGGGCCATTGACCGTTCTAAGAAGCCACCAAGGGGGACTCAAATGGCCTTACCAGTTATCGGCGCCACGCCGCACGCCTTCACCTTGCCCAACCAGGACGGAAAAGAGGTCTCGTTGGCCGACTACGCGGGCAAACAGGTCTTGGTCTGGTTCTTCCCCAGGGCCTACGGCCGGAACTGCACGTTGGAAGCGGGGGGCTTCCGCGACCGCGCGCCGGATTTCGCCGATAAGGACACGGTGTTGCTGGGCATCACCTGGAGCGCGCCCGAGGAGCTCAAATCGTGGAGCCACGAGGTCGGGCTGACCACCGAGCTGCTTTACGACGTGGACCGCTCGGTGGCGCTGGCTTACGGGGCGGCGGAAAGCGCCGATCAGGAAAGGCCGAAGCGGGTGAGCGTGCTGATCGGCGCCGACGGCAAGGTGGCCAGGGCCTACCAGGTGGACGACGCCGAGGGCCATCCGGCGGCGGCGCTGGCCGATCTGGTCTGAGCGCGCCGCTTCGATGACGCCCGGGCCGGGGAGAGCCTCCATGAGCGATCCATCCAATATCAATTCGGTCCTGTTCCTGGGGCCGGCCGACGTCAAGGACGTCATCACCATGGATAAGGCCATCGACCTGGTCGAGGAAGGCTACCGCGGCGCGGTGGAGTTCCCTCTCATCAACGCGCCCCGGCGCCGGGTCCATTCGCCCGAAGGGGTGCGGGTCTCGAACTTCCCGGGCGGCATCGCCGGGCTCGGCGTGATCGGCTCGCTGACCCGCGCCGAATCGGTGTCCCACGACCCCGACAACCAGGTCTATCCCTACCGCGAACATCCGGTCTACCTGCTCTGGGATTCCGAAACCTCGCGCCTCAACGCCATCATAGTGGGCGAGATCACCGAAAAGCGGGTGGGTTTTTCCTCCGTCATGGCGCTCAGGACCGGCGCCACCACCGGCGTCGGCATCCGCCATCTGGCGCGCGCCGATTGTGAGACCGTGGGCGTCTACGGGACCGGTGGCCAGGCGCTGCACAAGGTGCTGGCGTGTTCGTGCGAGCGTGACATCAAAAAATACAAGATCTATTCCCGCGATCCTGGCAACCGCGAGGCCTTCATCGAGAAGCTCACGCCCCTGGTGGATGCCGAATTCGAGGACCTCGACGACCCTCGCGAGGTGTGCCGGGACACCGACATCGTCATCTGCGCCACCAATTCCAACGTGCCGGTGTTCGACGGCGACTGGCTGGAGGAGGGTCAGCACGTGATCACCGTGGTGGGCTCCAACAATTCCCTGGTCAAGGGCGGCTGGCTGGATTCGGGCCGCCGGGAGAACGACGACAGGACCTGCGAGCGCGCGTCGTTCATCGTTACCAATTGGCGCGAATCGGTGATCCAGGACGGCCAGGCGGGCCTGATGGAGCCCATCGAGGCGGGCGTGATTACCTGGGACAAGATCGTCGAGCTGGGCGAGATCATCAGTGGCGCCCATCCCGGCCGGACGTCTCCCGACGAGATCACCTATCACGCCAACAACAACGGCACCGCGGCCTCGGACCTGGCCATCGCCCAATGGGTCTATGAGAAATGCCTGGAAATGGACCGGGGCCAGAAGATCGAAATCCCCGTGCCCGGCACCCAATAGGCCGGATCGCCCCGGCCGGGAATGACCGACACCCCCATCGCCAGCTACCGCGCCCGCATCGCGGAGGGCGCGCTGAGGCGCGACGCCTTCCAGGAACTGGCCGCGGAAAAGCTGCAAAGCCTGCATCACGCCCTGGCCCGCTACCATCCCGGCGCCGCCGGCGGGTGGAAGGCGCGGCTCGGCCTTTCCGGGCGGGCCGAGGAGCCGCCGCTGGGGCTCTACCTGTTCGGCGGGGTGGGGCGCGGCAAGTCGATGCTCATGGACCTCTTCTTCGATTGCGTGGTGGTGCCGGGCGGGCGCAAGCGCCGGGTCCATTTCCATGCCTTCATGCTGGAGATTCACCAACGCCTCCATGGGTGGCGCCGGGAGAACCGGGAGAAAGACCAAAGCGACCCATTGCCCAAGCTCGCCGCCGACATCGCCACCGACACCTGGCTCATCTGCTTCGATGAATTCCAGGTCACCAACATCGCCGACGCGATGATCCTGGGCCGGCTCTTCGAAGCATTGTTCGCCCACGGCGTGGTGATGGTGGCGACCTCCAACCGGCCGCCCGACGGCCTCTATATGGACGGGCTCCAGCGCGCCCGCTTTCTGCCCTTCATCGCGTTGTTGAAGGAAAAGCTCGATATCCTGCATCTGGCGGGGGAGGTCGATTACCGGACCATCCGCCTGGGCGACATGGATGTCTATTTCACGCCCCCGGGCGCCGCCGCCGACGCCGCCCTCGATGCCGCGTTCAAGCGCCTGACCGAGGACCGGGCGGGCGAACGGGTCATGGTCGGGCCGGTGACCCTAATCGCCCAGGGCCGCGAGATCATGGTGCCCCGAGCGGCGCGGGGCACGGCGCGGTTCACCTTCGATGAGCTTTGCGCGCGCCCCTTGGGCGCCGCCGACTACCTCTGCTTGGCCCGGGAGTTCCACACCGTGATATTGTCGGACATCCCCGCCATGGGGCCGGAGAACCGCGATCTTGCCGCCCGCTTCGGGATCTTGATCGACGCGCTCTACGAACACCGGGTCAAGCTAGTCTGTTCCGCCGCCGCCGCGCCCGACGGTCTCTACCCCGCGGGCGATCTTAGTTTCGAGTTCCAGCGCACGGCATCGCGGTTGATCGAAATGCAGACCAAGGAGTACAAAGCGCTGGAACACGTCCGGGGGGCGGACTAAGGCCGTTCAGTGGAGGGAGCGAAGATGCAGCTCGACCCAGAGGAAATTGAGGATTTCATCACCCGCGCGTTGGCCGAGGATATCGGCCGCGGCGATCTCACGTCCAGGGTGACGATCGCGCAAGACGCGGTGTTCCACGCCGCCATGGTGGCGCGCCAAGACATCGTCGTCTGCGGCATCGATATCGCCATGCAGACCTTCGCCAGGTTGGTTCCGGATTTCGATGGCGCGCCCAAGGTGGCCGACGGCGATCGGGCGGCCAAGGGCACCATCCTCGCCACCGTGTCGGGCAATGCGCGCGCCATCCTCGCCGCCGAACGCACGGCGCTGAATATTCTTGCCCATCTTTCCGGCATCTCCACCGAGGTCCGCAAATACGTCGATGCCGTTGAGGGCACCGGCGCCACCATGATCGACACCCGCAAGACCATCCCGACCCTGCGCAACCTGGCGAAATACGCGAGCTTCATGGGAGGTGCCCGCAATCACCGCATTCGCTTGGACGACGGGGTGCTGATCAAGGACAACCACATCGCCGCCGCCGGCGGGCTCACCGCCACGGTGGAGCGCGCCAAGCGGGCGACCCCGGCACTCACCGTGATCGAGGTCGAATGCGACACCCTGGAGCAAGTGGCCGAGGCCGCGGAA
>JAPUGG010000331.1 GCA_027292975.1 Alphaproteobacteria bacterium
CCCTGTTCCCGGACCAGGACGCCGACGAGGCGCGCCTGCGCCTGGCCTCCTGCCTGTTGTCCGACATCGCCTGGCGCGAGCACCCGGACTACCGCGCCGAGCAGGCGCTCGGGCGCATCCTGCATTTTCCCTTCCTCGGGATCGGCCACGGCGAGCGGGTGTTCCTGGCCACCGCCGCCTTCATCCGCTACGGCGGCTCCGAGCGGGCCAAGAAGGCGGCCCGCTATCAGCGGTTGATGACCCCCGAGGCGGCGCGCAGGGCACGCATTCTGGGCCTGGCCCAGCGCCTGGCCTACCAGGTTTCGGGTGCGACCCGCGCGGTGCTCGCGCGCAGCGCGCTCGAGTTCGACGGCGCCGACGCGCTGCGCCTGATCCTGCCCGACGACGGCGCGGCGCCGCGCGGCGCCGCGGTCGAGCGCCGCTTCCAGGCCCTGGCCGAGGCGCTCGGCGCGGGCCACGCCACGATCGAGGGGTAATACCAACGATCCTTGTTTTCGACCCATTTCACCGCTAGTGGGCATTGCGGCGATTTTCGCCGCCAGCCAGGAGTGCCCGCTCGATGTGCCCGGCGCCGAACACGCTCCGACTGTCTTCTGATTTCTGACTTCCGACTTCTGACTCACGCCTCGTAGGCGATGACCCGCGCCGGCGCGCCGTCGGCGCCGGGCACCTTCAAGGGCAGGGCGAAGAGCGTCGTGCGCGGGCCTGGAAGCGCGCCCAAATTGCACAGGTACTCGATCTGAATTTAGAGGGTAACGCGGGCCTCCATAGGCTAACATTTCCCCTGCTTTGTGCTGACCACGAGCTAACAGCTTTCCCTTGTGTTGCGCCGAAACCGGCTTATATGTTGCGTTATGTTGCCCGATGAAATGGTATGTGCAACGAGCGATGATATGGGATGTGCACCGGGCGCCGCGTTAGCCCCGTAGTTAGCCGGAGGCGAAAATGGCCAAGTCTAAGACCCTCACTGATCGCATGGTCGCCAAGCTGAAGCCGGGGGCCAAGCGCCTCACGCTTCCAGACCCCCTGTTGCGTGGCCACTACGTTCGCGTGACGCCGAAGGGCGCGAAAAGCTACGTCGCGGTGGCGCGCGATCCGGGCGGCAAGCAAATCTGGGCGACCCTCGGCAGCGCCGACGTGCTGACCATTGACGAGGCCCGCGATCAGGCCCGCGAGGCGATCAAGCGGATCAAGGCCGGTAAGACGGCTTTCGAGCCGCCGCCGGTTGCGCCTGATAGCTTCGAGGCCGTGGCCGACAATTGGATGCGCCGCCACGTGCAGACCAAGGGGCTGCGATCTGAATATGAAATAAGCCGCCTCCTGTGCGGGCACCTTATCCCTTTTCTTGGGGCTCGTGATTTCGAGGGCATCCGGCGCAGCGACGTTGCCGCGCTTCTGGACCGCGTCGAAGACAAGTCTGGACCCCGGCAAGCCGATGCGGTGCTGGCGGTCTTTTCTAGCATGGCAAATTGGTACGCGGCGCGGAGTGATAGCTACGTGCCACCGCTGGCGCGGGGGATGAGAAGGGATGACCCGCACGCGCGCCGGCGCGAGCGTATCTTGGATGACGACGAGCTCCGGCGCCTTTGGGCCGTGTCCGACGGGGCCTTCGGGGCTTTCATCAAGGTGGCGCTAACGACAGCCCAAAGGCGCGCCAAGATCACCACCATGAAGTGGGAGGATGTGGCGATTGACGGCACTTGGACCATCCCGGTCGAAGCGAGAGAGAAGGGCAGCGGTGGTGCGTTGCTGCTTCCCGAGATCGCCATAGACGCCATCCGGTCGCAACCACGCATTACGGGCAATCCCTACGTCTTCGCCGGCAACGGGGCAGGGCCGTTTACGGCGCACCACAAGCGAAAGCAGCGCATCGACGAAAGAGCGAAGATCGCGCCATGGGTGATCCATGATCTAAGGCGCACGTCGAGGAGCTTGATGGCCCGAGCCCGCGTCCGCCCGGACATCGCCGAGCAGATCATGGGCCACGCGATTCAGGGAGTCGCGGGCACCTACAATAGGTACGATTATTTTGACGAAAAGGCCGATGCGCTCGCCAAGCTGGCCGGGCTGATCGCGCTAATCCTCGATCCGCCGAGTGAGAACGTGGTCCCGATGCGGGAGGTGGCGGAATGACGGCTAAACTCACACGTCACCGCGCATTGGGCGCCCGTATCCTGATCGAATTTATCGAGGCGACGCCCGAGACGACTCCCGAGGTGGCGGCTGGAATTGTCAAGCGTGCGCGCGACTGGGCGAGCGATCTTAAGCCGCTGGTGGCCCCGTTTGGCGGTGTCGCAGCCTCCCAATTCAAGACGCTTACCCCAATGCGCCGACACGAGTTAGCAACGGTGGAGTACTGCGCGCCGCGTGACCCTCGGTTCAACAGGGATCGAGTCAAACATGCGGTTCGCGTATTCCGGTTCGATGAACTATTTCAACGGATTCCTCTGACGCTGCCCAAGGGCAAGGGCGGGAATCAGCGCAAGTATAACGACGGCCCTATCGTCGAAAAAGCCCGCGCCATCCGGGAATCCAGCGGCACCAAGAACAAGGCGGCAGCAGTGCGTAAAGCCTGGGATAGCTTTCCCGATCTTGTCCAAGGCGACGGTGATCCCTCGAATATCGTCAAGCGGATCGCCGGGAAAATGTAATTTGGAATCTAATGGAATTTATCCACTAGATTCCCTCCCACTGGTTTTGAAATGTATATGTTGAGTGTCGCCCTGAACAACCAGGGGCGACCATCGAATATCTAGCGGACGGTCGCCCCGCAACATGAAGGCGACATCTATGAATATTCTGCGATACAAGGCTGTGGCCAAGAAGTTTGATGTTGCCCCCATAACAATTCGCCGATGGGCCACGCTACCCGAGTACGCCCACATGGGTTTCCCGAGGCCGATTGTTCTCGGTGAGAATAGTGTGGGATTCGCCGAGGAAGAAATCGACGATTATCTCGCCGAACAGGCGGCCAAGCGCGACGACACCGACGCCGACGGTGACGACGATGCCGAGGCCGAATGAACGAAGAAGGTGGGTCGATTTTGGGGCGGTAAATCAGGCTGCTTATTGGCGTCTGCCTGACCTCCTGAACCTCTGGCTGCCCAAAGGCAAGTTGGTTGGCAACGAATACATAGCCTTAAACCCAACCCGTCGAGATCGGAATCTTGGTTCCTTCAAGATCAACATACAGACGGGGCGCTGGGCGGATTTCGCGACTGGGGACAAGGGCGGCGACGTTGTCAGTCTCTTCGCGTACCTAACGGACCTGAGCCAAGTAGCAGCGGCGCGGCGTTTGGCGGAGTTGCTGGAGATGCCGGTTGAATTTTATCAGGGCTGACGCTGCCCAAAGTTCCGCCAAGAACCCATGCAAGTCCGGGTGCCGAGTCGAAGAATGACGCCTATATGCCCCGTGCCCGATGATGCGCCTGAATCCGATTTCCGGCACCATCGGCTTGGCGAACCCACAGCGCATTGGACCTACCTGGATGCAAGGGGCCGGGTCCTTGGCTATGTCATCCGGTTTGATGCCGATAATGGCCGCAAGGAAATCCTTCCGCGCACCTACTGCGAAGGGCCGGAGGGGAGACGCGAATGGCGTTGGAAAGGCTTTCCGAAGCCACACCCCCTTTATGGCCTCGACCGGCTGGCACAGCGTGCTGGCGCGCCAATCCTTGTGACGGAAGGTGAGAAGGCTGCCGACAAGGCCGCTGAACTATTCCCTGATTTCGTCGTGATCACATCTCCCGGCGGAGCGAAAGCTGCTAAGAAAGCGGACTGGAAGCCGTTAGCGGGGCGCGAAGTTTTCATTTGGCCCGACAATGACGACGAGGGCCGTAAGTATGCCGAGGTGGTGGCTCGCCTGTGCATTCGAGTGGGTGCCACCGATGTCCGCATAATCGAGGTTCCAGCAGTCTTCCTTGACAAATGGGACCTCGCAGACCCCGCTCCCGAAGGATGGGAGACTGACGCTCTCCGCTTCCTCATCAAAGCCGCCGATCTTTTTGATCTGCGTCCAATTGAGGCGATTCAACAATTCAACCAGATCCACGCAGTCGTCTTGGTTGGGAACCGATGCGTCGTCTTGGACGAATACGAAGATCCGACGTTTGGACGACACGAGGTCCGGTTTCTGAACCCCACTGATTTCAAAGCCTGTTATAGCAACCGGAAGATTCGCGTAGGCGGACGAGAGATCAGCATCGGCAGCTATTGGCTCTCACATCCTAAGCGAAGGCAATACGGCGGGGTTGTCTTTGCCCCAGACCAGGAGACGCCTGGCTACTACAACCTTTGGCGAGGCTTAGCTGTTGAACCCAAGCCAGGCGACTGTCAGCTTTACCTGGACCACATCCGCAACGTGATCTCCAGCGGCGACGAAGAGGTTTCCGAGTACATCATCGCCTGGATG
>JAPUGG010000034.1 GCA_027292975.1 Alphaproteobacteria bacterium
AGTTTCAAGGGCGCTATCGCCTTCTCCTGTCCGACATCGTCACCCTGGACGATTGCGCGGCCGATGAGGCGTTCGTCAAGGCCGATCTGGGCGATTTGGCGGCCCTCCGAACCGCCGTCGCCGGGGTCGACGGCATCATTCACTTGGGCGGCTTTTCCGTCGAAGGCGACTGGGACACGATTCTCGGCGCCAACATCATCGGCGCGTACAATCTGTTCGAGGCGGCCCGGATCGAGGGCGTCAAACGCATCGTGTTCGCCAGCAGCAATCACGCCATGGGGTTCTACCGCCGCGACGAAACCATCGACCACACCCGTTATCCCCGGCCCGACACCCGCTACGGCCTCAGCAAGGTGTTCGGCGAATCCCTGGGCAGTTTGTACGCCGACAAATACGGCGCCGAGGTCATGAACATCCGCATCGGCAACGTCGCCGAAGAGCCCGCCGACGTCCGCCTCCTCAGCATCTGGATCAGCCCCCGCGACCTGGCCCAGCTCATATCCATCGGCCTGGAGCATCCCGACATCCGCTTCGAGGTGGTCTATGGCATGTCGGACAATAAGCGGGCCTGGTGGGACAACTCCAACGCCAGGCGGCTCGGCTATGCACCTCGGGACCGGGCCGAGGATTACGCCACCAAGGTGCTCTCGGAACATTCCGCCGATACCGGCGATCCGCTGGCGGATGCCCGGCAAGGCGGCAGGTTCGTGTCCACCGAGGCCGGCGGCGATCCCACCAAGCCGCACCTGGGCTAATCCCGAAGCTCCCATGATCCGCGTCTTTCTCAGCCATGAACCCGAAGCGTTGAAGATTTTCTATGGCGAACGCGCGGTCCGGGAACTCGAGGACTGCGCCGAAGTCCGGATCAACGACAGCGGGCGGGTGCTGACCACCGAGATGTTGCTGGCCGGATCTCGGGGCTGCGACGTCGTGGTTCTCGACCGCAACACCCCCGCCGATGCGGCGTTTTTCGCTAAGTGCCGGGACATCGCCTCGGTCCATCGCTGCGCCGTGGATATCCGTACCATCGACGTCGCCGCCGCGTCCAAGGCCGGTGTTCTGGTGACCAACGCCAGCCCCGGTTTCATCGACGCTGTGGTCGAACTTTCGCTTGGCTTGATGGTCGATCTCGCCCGCTCCATCAGTTCCTATGTATCCGACTACCGCCGCATGGCGCCGCCGGCGGCGCGCATGGGCGCACAGCTGTCGGGGTCGACCATCGGAATCATCGGCTATGGCGGCATCGGCGCGCGGCTGGCCGAGGTCGCGCAGGCCCTCGGCATGACGGTGCTGGCGCACGATCCCCACAAGACCATTGCCGACCCTCATGTCCGGCAAACCGGTTTGGCGGCGCTGTTGGGCGAGTCCGATTTCGTGCACTGCCTTGCCACCGCCACGCCGGAAACCGAAAATCTGATCGACGAAGCGGCCTTTGCGGCCATGAAGGACGGCGCCTACTTCATCAATGTCTCGAGGGGCAATCTGGTTGACGAGGCCGCCCTGGAACGGGCATTGGCCACCGGCCGCATCGCCGGCGCGGCCCTGGACGTGGGGCGCGCCGACGACCAGAAACCCTCGCCCGGCCTGGCCCGGCTGCCCAACGTCATCGCGACGCCCCATGTCGGTGGGCAGACCCCGGCGGCCATCGAATCCCAGGCCCTGGAAACCGTCGCGCAGGTCCGGGCCGTATCCGAAGGGGTCCTGCCGCACAACGCCATCAACCCCGAGCGGGCGTTTCGCTTCGCGGCATTCATCGCGCAGCGATCGGGGCGATCGGAACGAGCGGGGTCATGACCGGGACGCGTGCCGCCTTCCTCGACCTCGACCGGGCCTGCGCCGAGTTCGCCCCGCCCGGCGCGTTGACGCCGGATTCCGGCCGTTCCGCCATCGACTCGGTCATGAAGCCACCGGCCCCCGACGACTCCGCGTCTAGCCGAACCGGCGCGCCGGGGGCTACAATGACCGAAACGGCAGGCATGCGGAGGCAGGGGATACGGTGGCGCGCTTTGGTCGGAGCCTCTGGCGACGCGGCACAATCCTAGCGCTGGCAGTGCTGGCGGCGCTGCTGTGGGCGCCGCCGGGCCGGGCGGCCGAGCGCCTCCCGATCTTCGATACCCACGTCCACTACAGTCGGGACGTCTGGGAAACCTTCCCGCCCGCCGCGATCCTGGAGAAGCTCGACCAAGCCGGCGTACCGAGCGCCCTGGTCTCAAGCACGCCGGACACGGGCACGCTCGCGCTCCACCAAGCGGCGCCCAAGCGCGTGGCGCCGTTCCTGCGGCCCTACCGGAAACCGGGCGACATGGCCGACTGGTTCCGCGATCCCGAAGTCGTCGCCTACCTGTCCGAGCGCCTAGACCTGGGCCGTCATGTGGGCATCGGCGAGTTCCACCTAATGGACCTGGCCGAGGCCGGCACGCCCGAAATGCGCGCGGTGATCGGCCTGGCGGTGGCGCGCGGCCTGTTCCTTCACGTCCATTCCGGCGCAAGCAAGATCGCGGCGCTGTTCGAGATCGAGCCCGAGCTCAAGATCGTCTGGGCGCATGCCGGCATGGGCGCGCCGCCCGAGATCATCGGCCCCCTGCTCGACCGCTACGATACCCTCTGGACCGAGCTATCGTTCCGCGCCGAAGACGTGGCGCAAGGGCCGGACATCGAGCCGGACTGGCGCGCGCTGTTGCTGCGCCACCCCGACCGCTTCATGATCGGCACCGACACCTACACCCTGGATCGCTGGGAAGCATACTGGGCGCTGGTGGAGCAACAGCGGACCTGGGTGTCCCAACTGCCGCCCGAGGCCGCCCGCGCCATCGCTTACGGCAACGCCGTGCGCCTGTTCGGCGCGGGCAAGGCCGAGTTCTGGCCCTAGACGATAATCAGACCGAGAACCCGACCATGAGGACCCTTCCGATGTCCGTTTCCTATTCCAAGATCGTCTCCCAGGTGCCGGCGATGACACCCTTCGTCGGGCCGGAGACCCTCGAGCGGCGCCGGGGCGCGCCGTTCCGCCTGCGCATGGGCGCCAACGAGAGCGCCTTCGGCATCTCGCCCAAGGCCAGGGCGGCGATGGCGGCCGAGCTCGACCGGGTGTCCTGGTACTGCGATCCGGAGCACTTTGAATTGCGCGCGCGCCTCGCCGCCGAGCTCGGCGTCGCCATGGACAACCTGGTGGTCGGCGAGGGCATCGACGGCCTGCTGGGCGTGATCGTACGCGCGGTCACCGATCCCGGCGATACCATCGTCACCTCGGCCGGCGCCTATCCGACCTTCAACTATCACGTCACCGGCTACGGCGGCCGGCTCAAATTCGTGCCCTATCGCGCCGATGGCCACAACGATCTGGACGGGCT
>JAPUGG010000035.1 GCA_027292975.1 Alphaproteobacteria bacterium
GGCGACCGTCGTGCCCTTGATGCCTTTCCAGTCGTCGGTCTTGCCGTCAAGGGTGAACGCGTTGGCCGCGACCGGCGCGTCGATGGACTGGGCGGCCCCGGCGGGCGCGGCCATGGCGAGTGTTCCCATCACCATCCCGGCGGTCACCAAGCCGGTGAATTTCAGGTTCTTGTTGAACATGGTTGCCTCTCGTATTCAAGGTTGCGTAAAGCAGAAAGTTAGGTGAAGCAGTTTCTTCCAAGAGGCGTGGATGATGCTCTGGGAGTCCTTTAAAATTGGTTAATTATCTATGTAGAAAGAACTATTTTATTACGATTATATAACTATGTTTAAATTCCCCATGGCTCACTCGTGATCAGGGAGAAACCCCATGGTCCGGATCATCCGGATGTGGCCCAGGCTTAGAAAACTACGTCGATGGGGTTCCCGGGCTCAGCGACGAGCAGAAATACCAGATCTTCGAGGGCAATGTCCGGCAGGTGTTCGAGCGCTTAGGACCATGAAATTCAATCCGGCCAACGCCGGTGCACCCAATGCCAATCGGCCGGGCATTCGCGGATCCATCCTTCCAACACCTTATTGATGGCGGCGGTGATCTCGGCGACCCCGGACTCGCCGTTCTCGACCCCGGTCGTGTCTATGGGGGGATAGGCGGTAATTTTGAAATGGACGCCCTTAAGCCTTTGGACCCTGATCGGGACGATGGGCACGCCGTAGCGCAAGGCGAGTTTGGCGGGCGCCGTTTCGGTCTTGGCGTCGTGCCCGAGGAATTCCATCATCGGGCCACGCCGGGGTTTTTGATCCACCAGCATGCAGAGCGACAGATCGCCGCGAAGCGCCGCCACCAATTCCCTCTCTTGGCCCTTGTTCGCCATGAGCCGGGGATTGATGGCGCCCCGGCATTTCCTGGCCAGGCGATCGACATAGGGTTCGTGGAAGGGATGGTAGATCACCACCGTTTCAAATCCCGCGTGACGGACCATCGAGGGCGCGAGTTCCCAGTTTCCCATATGCCCGCTGATGAAGATGGCGCTGCGATGGTCTTTCCTGAGCCGCTTCAATCGGTCCAGCCCGTCGAATTCGATCAGGCTGTGGCGATCCCCCATGAGGCGGGCAAATTCCGCCAAGTGAACAAACTCGGCGATGGTCCGGCCGAAATTGTCCCACATTTTCGTAAGCGCGCGTTGCGCCACGGCCTCGGAGCGGTCCGGGAGGGCTCTTTGAAAATTCTTCCGGGCGATCTCGTGGCGGCGCAGGTGCGGTCCCACAAACCGCGCCACCCGGCCGCCGAGACTTGACGCCGCGCCGAGGGGCAATATCTTAAAAATGCTGGCCCCCGCGAAGACGGCGATGCTCACCCCAAGGTATCTAAGTCTCATTTCCCAAACGACCACGGGCCTTCATCGATTCCGACCCCATTATACGCCGTATTTCCTTCCCATGGCGCCGGCGAAACCAGCTGCGCGCAATCGATCGAGCACGCCCAAGTCGATGTAATCAAAGGGATCAAGGCTGGCATCGGGCGCCGCCACCGTGGCGATGATGTTTTCCACGCCCCTAAGGCTGATCTCCGCATTCGCCGGCGTTGCCGCCTTGAAATTCTCAAAGCTGATGGCGATGATATTCGGATCCGCCAATTCAAGTTCCCGCGCCAACACGCCCTTGGCGCGCGCCGGGTCGCCGATCGCCAGGTAATTGCCCTCGATGGTGGCCTTCATGAAGCGCACCAGCGTATCGCCATGGTCTGAAAGATAGGCCCGGTCCACCACCAGGCCGCTATAGAGCCAGGGAATCTGTTCAGCGAGCAGGTCGACCATGGCATGAAGCCCCGCCGCCAAGGCCGCGCTGCGCTGGGGCTCGCCCAACATGGTCGCCGCGACCGCGCCGTTGCGGACCGCGGTGAAGCGCTCGACGCCGATCTCCCTCACCGTGACATCGGCGCGCGTAAGACCGATCTTTCCCAGGGCAAGCGTGGTGGTCGGGTCGCTTTCCGACCCAACGCTGCTGATGCCCACGACCCCGCCCTTGAGGTCGGCGGCGGTGTTCACGCCCGGCGCCGTGAACAGGGCGGAGCGGATGACGTTGCTGAGCGATCCGATGGTCCTGAGATCGGCCCCGGCGGCGTTGGCGCGCACCACCGAAGACATGCCGATATGCATGAGATGGATGTCGCCGGCGTTAAGTGCCGGGCCGCATTGGCTGCCGCCGACCATGTCGACGATTTCCAAGCTCAGCCCCTGGGCCTCATAAAACCCGGCTGCTTCGGCCATCCAGATGGCGAGAAAAGTGTTGGCCGGCGACGCCTTGCCAACCTTGAAGGGGATCAGTTCCTCACCGTGCGGGCCACTCACCGCGCGGGCTCCAGCCTGACCAGGGCGCCCGGGTCTTCGTCGGTGAGGATGTAGAGATAGCCGTCAGGGCCGTTTCGCACGTCGCGGATGCGCATGCCCCAATCGCTTAAAAGACGCTCTTCGCCCACCACGCGATCGCCGTTAAGGGTCAGCCGGTTGAGATGCTTGAGGACCAGCGCGCCCACGAACAGGCTGCCGGTCCAGCCGGGAAACCTGGCCCCGGTATAAAAGGCCATGCCCGAGGGCGCGATGGACGGCACCCAGTATTTGATGGGCTGGGCCATGCCGGGTTTATGGGTGCCCTCGCCGATGGAGAACCCGGCATAGCTGCGGCCATAGGTGATCACCGGCCAACCGTAATTGGTGCCGGGGGAGAGGATATTGATTTCATCGCCGCCCTTGGGGCCGTGCTCGACCACCCAGATCTTGCCGGTCGCCGGATGAAGGGCGATCCCCTGGGGATTGCGGTGCCCGAAGGTGAATATTTCCGGCTTGGCGCCGGCCCGCCCGGCGAAAGGATTGTCCGGCGGCACGGCGCCGGTGTCGGTGATGCGGATGACCTTGCCGGTATGGGTGGCGAGCTTCTGGGCGTCCTCGGGCTCGCCCCGTTCGCCCGAGGTGATGTACAACGCCCCGTCCCGGCCGAACACCATGCGCGAGCCGAAATGCACGCCGCCCGAATTCCGGGGCAGCGCGGCGAAAATCACCCGGACGTCCGTTAGCTTGCTGCCGTTGAGCCGCGCCCGGGCCACGTGGGTTCCGACGCCGCCCGCGCCCCGCGCCGCGTAAGATAAATAGATCAGCCGGTTTTCGGCGAACCGTGGATGGGCGATCACGTCCAACAGGCCCCCCTGGCCCCGGGCCACCACCTTGGGCACGCCACCGACCGGGCGGCGTTGCAGCCTCCCGCCGCGGACCATCCGAAGGCGGCCGGGGCGCTCGGTCACCAGGATGTCGCCGCCGGGAAGGAAGGCCAAGCCCCAGGGGCGCGCCAAGCCGCCGGCGATGGTGTTCAGCCGAAAGGCGGCGCGCTCGGACCGGTACACCCGGTCCTGGGCCACGGCCGAAAGCGCGGCCAGGGACGAACAAGCGACGGCGAGCAGCGCGAAGCCCGTCATTCGCTTCCGCGCTTGCCATGGTGGGAGAAAGGCGATCATGGGGTGTCGTCTCCTTCAAACGCCACACTATCGGCGATGTCGCGCCCGCCTTCGACCAAAATATCCAACGGGGAATGCCCGGGATCGGCCGCCCGGGGCCTATGGTCCCAGTCATTTGGTTCAATTCGGCCGGAAAATGCTCTAGCATTACCCAACACGGTCCTTCATTTGCCGAAAACCGGTTCCCAAGGTCATCGACCAACGGATCGGCCTCGCCCGGCCGCAGACCGAGGTCGGCGCCCAGGCCTGAGTTGGACCCGAAGCCTAAGACGCCCAGGTAAAGCGCGTCACGCGCGGTCCCGGGGAGAATGAAACGGAGGACGCCATGATCCCACGGGAAGACAACGAAATCCTGACCCGGGTGGGCCCTGGGACGCCCGCCGGGGAAGTGCTGCGGCGCTATTGGCAGCCCATCGCCGCGTCGGCGGAACTGACCGGGGAAACGCCGATCGTCAAGGTGCGGCTTCTCGGCGAGGACCTGGTGGCCTACCGGGACTTATCCGGCACCTATGGGATGGTGGCGGAACAGTGTTCCCATCGGCGCGCCTCGCTGGCCTATGGGCGGGTGGAAGAGGACGGCATCCGCTGCGCCTATCACGGCTGGAAATACGATTGCACCGGGGCTTGCATCGAGACGCCGGCCGAGCCCAAGGGAAGCACCCTCAAGGATTCCATACGGCACACCGCCTATCCGGTGGAGAAGCTCGGTGGGATGCTGTTCGCCTATATGGGGCCGGAACCGGCCCCGGCCTTGCCGCGTTGGGACGTGCTGGCCTGGGAACACGGCAGGCGCTGGATCATTAAGTACCAGCCGCTCCGGTGCAACTGGCTGCAATGCATGGAGAACTCGGTGGACCCGTCCCATCTGTATTGGCTGCACGGGGCCACGGCCCACCTCGCGCCGATGATGGACACCTACGAAGAGACCCACGATTTTCTGAAGTTCGAGCACGGCATCATGAAGCGCCGCACCACGCCGCCCCAAAAGCCCGGGGCATCGCCATTGATGGATCAGCATCCGCTGCTGTTTCCCAATACCCTGCGCCATGTGTCCCACGACAAGGAGACCGGGCGCCATCGCCACAATCTTCAGTTCCGCATGCCCATCGACGATACCAACACCCAGGTCATCATCGCCAATTTCGAACCCAACGAAAACGAGCACGCGCCGGCCGATGCCGACGCGCCGGTGGAGCATGTCGAATTCCGGACCGGTGAAAATAAAGAGGGCTATCGCATGGACATGGTCGCTTCCCAGGACTTCATGGCGTGGGAGACCCAGGGGCCGGTCATGGACCGCAGCCAGGAGCACCTCGGCCTGGCCGACAAGGGGCTGGTGATGCTGCGCCGGTTGCTGCGCGAACAGATCGACATCGTTGCCGAGGGCGGCACGCCCATGGGCGTGGTCGCCGCCGACCAGCAGCCCCCGATCATCGAGCTCGACGTCATCAACGAACGCATGGGCTTGATGAGCCCCGAGCGGCGGGGCGCGGCCTAATCAAATCAAAATAACGGGGAGGGCCGAATGGCCCAGGAGATCGACCCAAAAAACGAAAAATGGCTGCCCACGCCACTCGATACCTATGTCGAGTGGCAGGCGAGGCAGGACATCCCGGTGATTACCGGGTTCTTTGTCCCCGATATCAATGCCGCCGAGCTCGCCTATTGGGATCTCAAGGGCGGGCCCGCGGCCTTCGTCATGCTGGAAGGCGCCGGCGGCACCAACGACGCTTATATCTGTGAAATCCCGCCGGGCGGGCAGCTTTTTCCCCAAAGGCACATGTACGAGGAGATGGTCTACATATCCCAGGGCCACGGCGCGACCACGGTGTGGCAGCGCGACGGCCGCAAGCACAGCTTCGAATGGGGGCCGGGCAGCCTGTTTGCCATGCCGCTCAACGCCGATTACCAGCACTTCAACTCCAGCGGCAGCGAGGTCGTACGTTACTACGCGGTGACCAATTGCTGTTTCGTCATGAACCTGTTTCACAGCGTTGATTATGTCTTCAATAACGACTACGCCTTTACCGACCGCTTCGATCCCGAGGCAGGCGATTATTTCAGCGGCGACGGTGAAATCTTCGGGCGCTTCTTCATGACCACCAATTTCGTGCCCAATACGCGGACCATGGGCTTGGCCGATTATTCCGAGCGCGGCAAGGGCAGCACCAACATGAAGTTCGATTTGGCCGGCAACACCATGGGGGCGCATATCTCCGAGTTCCCGGTGGGCACCTACAAGAAGTGCCACCGCCACGGCCCCGGCGCCCATGTGATCATCATCGACGGCCAGGGATATTCCAATCTTTGGCTCGACGGCCAAGAGCCCCAGCGGGTGGATTGGAAGCCCGGCAGCGTGGTGGTGCCGCCCGATCAGTGGTTCCACCAGCATTTCAATTCCGGGGCCAAGCCCGCGCGTTACCTGGCGCTACGCTGGAACAACTGGCGCTACCGGTTCATGAAACCCCAAAGCCGGGCCCACGAAACCTTCATCAGTATCAAGGAAGGCGGCAGCCAGGTCGAGTTCGAGGACGAGGATCCCGCCATCCACAGGGAATTCGAGGCGGCCATGAAGAAGGTCGGCGCCAAGTGTGCCATGGGGGATTACCACCCCTTCTGCACCGAAAAAGAGACCGCCAAGGCGGTCTAAGGGGGTCAAGGCCGTGAGGGCACATTCCATCAGGAAAATATTTCCGCAGGGGTCCTGAGACCGGCGGCAAACCAAACCATTGGCTAAAGGAGGCAGGCTATGAGGGCGATCGTCGAGGGTAAATTACGTGGTTTTCGATTCCGGACCATGGCCGGGGCCTTTGTTCCGGTCCTGGCCGCCGGCGGATTGATGCTGACTTCCGGCAGCGCCGCCGCCGCGGGAGATTTTTACAAGGGCAAGACCTTCACCGTCATGGTGGCCACCAGGGCCGGCGGCGGCACCGACACCGTGGGGCGGCTGGTAGCCCGGTTCTGGGGCGATCATATCCCCGGCAAGCCGGACATCATCGTGCGCAACAAGCCGCTCCAGGCGATCGGCGCCAACGACCTGCAAAACAAGGTGCGTCCCGATGGTCTGACCGTTGGCGTGTTCGCCGGCGGCGGCACCCTTGGCCCGGTCTTGCGCGGGTCATCGGCGGTCCGTTTCAACCTTTTGGAGTGGGGCTATGTCGGTTCCATCGAGCGCGGCGCTTCGGTGCAGCTCATGCGCAAATCGGCGCTCGCCCGGCTTCGCGATCCCAAGGCCGAGCCCATCGCCATGGGTTCGGTGTCCACCGACAGGACCCAGGACTCGACGGCGGTTTTCGGCGCGGAATTTCTCGGCTGGAACCTGAAATTCGTGCTCGGCTACCCGAATTCCAACGCCATTTACCTCGCTTACGGGCGCGGCGAGATCGACATGTTCGGATCGGGAACGTCGAAGATACTCAGACGCTTCATCAAGGACGAAGGGGCCATAGCGCTGGTGGTCGAGGCGGCGCGGCCGGACTTTCCCGGCTTGGACGTATTTACGGAATTGTTGGCGAAGAAGAACCTGACCGACGAGCAGTGGGCCGCCTTCCGCCAATGGAACGGCTCGGGCGCCGTAGACAAGTATTTCGCGGTGCCGCCCAAGACGCCGAAGGATCGGCTGGCTATTCTGCGGGCTTCGTTCCAGGCGGCTACCCATGACCCCAGGTTCGCAAAGCAAGCCAGCAACATCATGGGCCGGGGTTACATCATCTTTGATGGGCCGACGACCCGCAATGCCATCGCCAAGGCAATCACCGTTGATCCAAAGGGTCTGAGCGTTATCAAGCGTCTTAGGGCCAAGTACGGCCTGCCCAAGGTTTCCCGCAAGGCTAAAGCCCAGGTGGCGGTCACCTTCGACAAGGTGCAGCGCGGCGGGCGAATCCTGCGCTTCACCCACAAGGGCAAGAAAATGAAACTCCGGGTCAGCGGTAGCCGGTCCGAGATCACCATTGCCGGCAAGGTCGTCCCGCGTTCGGATCTGAAGGCCGGGATGACCTGCCTGATGAACTGGGCCAAGCGCGGCGATCGTGTCGAGGCCCGCAAGGTGGATTGCCTTGCCAGGGTCACCTTCGACAAGGTCCAGCGCGGTGGGCGCATCCTGCGCTTCAGCCATGACGGCAAGAAAATGAAGCTGCGCGTCAGCGGCAGCCGCTCGGAGATCACGGTGGGCGGCAAGCTGGCGCCGCGTTCGGCGCTCAAGGCCGGCATGACATGCAGTCTCAACTGGGCCAAGCGCGGCGACCGCGTCGAGGCCCGCAAGGTGATTTGCCCGTAGCCCGACGGAAGCCGGGGATCACCGCGCTATGGTAGCGTAGCGACGCCGATGTTCGAGGCCGCGCTGCAAGGATTTGTGGCCATTACGGCGCCGGTCCCGCTGGGATTCTTGGTGCTCGGTGTCTGCCTCGGCGTCTGGGGCGGGGCCCTGCCCGGCGTGGGCGGGCCCGCCCAGCTTGCCGTGCTGCTCCCCTTTGCCATGCTCATGGAGCCGATCAACGGCATCGCCTTCTTGATCGGCGTGACCACGGTGGGCAATACCGGCAACACCTTCACCTCGGTGCTGATGGCCGTGCCCGGGGGGTCTGGATCCCAGGCGACGGTGTTGGACGGCTACCCCATGGCCCAAAAAGGCGAGGCCCGCCGTGCCTTGAGCGCGGCCTTCATGGTCTCCATGATCGGCGGCATCATCGGCGCCTTGATGCTGTTCGGGTCGCTGCCGATTATGAGACCCTTGGTGCGCAGCTTCGGCTCACCCGAGCTTTTCATGTTCACCATTTGGGGGCTCTCGATGATCGGAACCATGAGTTCCGGGGCGCCCCTCAAGGGGCTGAGCGCGGCGATTCTCGGCGTCATTTTGTCGACCGTGGGCCAGGACGTGAAATCGGGCGTGATACGCTTCGACTTCGATGAACCCTACCTTTGGGGGGGCGTTTCCATCGTCCTCATTTCGCTCTCTATCTTCGCCATCCCGGAGATGATCGCGCTGGCCGCCCGCAAGGGCCGGGTGGCGGAAGTCAGCGATCTCGGCGAAGGCGGCATTTTGGAGGGGATCAAGGACGCTTTTCGTCACAAGTGGCTGGTCTTGCGTTCGGCGGCGGTCGGCACTTGGGTGGGGGTGCTGCCGGGTTTGGGCAGCGACGTCGCCGACTGGTTCGCCTATGCCAGCGCCAAACAGACGGAGAAGAATACCGAAAACTTCGGCAAGGGTGACGTGCGCGGGGTGATCGCGCCGGAAAGTTCCAACAACGCCAAGGAGGGCGGCGCGTTGATCACGACGCTGGCCTTCGGCATTCCCGGCTCGACCTCCATGGCGTTGCTGCTGATCGCCTTCATGTCGTTTGGCCTCAATCCCGGGCCCGACATGATCAGCGACCCCGCCCAGCTGTATTTCGTCTACGCCATCATCGCCGCCCTGGCGCTGTCCCAGATCCTGGCCTCGGGCATCTGCTGGGCGATGATCAAGCCTGCCGCCCGTATCTGCTTCTTCCCCTTCTACGTTTTGGTGCCGGTGATCGTGGCCCTGACCTTCCTCAGCGCCTTTTCGGCGCATTTCTCCATCCTCGATATCGTCGCCCTGCTGGGCCTTTCGCTGTTTGGCTACTTCCTGAAGGTGGCGGGCTGGCCCCGGGCCCCGGTGGTGCTGGGCTTCGTTCTCGGCGACAAGGTCGAGCTCTACCTGTGGCTTTCGGTGGCGCGCTACGACATGGGATGGATTTGGCGTCCGGGCGTCCTCGCCCTGGGCACCCTGATTGCCTTTACCCTGCTGTGGCCCGTGTGGAAGGCCTACCGGGCGGCCCCGGTGCCCAAGGCGCCCGAGGCGGCGGAGTAAGGGGGCGTCATGCGGTTCAAGCCAAGCGATCTGTTTACGGTGTTCATCATCTTGGTGCTGGCCGCGGCCGTGGCCGTCGCCTCCCAGTGGGTGCTTCGGGCCTCCATCATCATCCTGTTTCTGGGCAGCTTAGGCGTGGTGTTGGCGACCGCCCAGCTGGCAATCGATTGTTTGCCGAGGAAACGGGTCGCCGCGGCGCCGTCGCGGCCGACCATGGAGCTGCCCATCTTCGAGGACAAGAACCCCAAAGAGACCTTGCGCGGCACATTCGAAATTTGGGGCTGGCTGGTCGGTATACTTGTCCTTATTCGGATCATTGGCCTGGACTTGGCGCTGCCGGTGTTCGTCTTTGCCTACGCCAGGTTCTACGGTGCGAGCTGGCGGCTCTGCGCCATTCTCGCTTTGATGATCGCCGCCTTCATCTTCGGCATCTACGATCAGATCATGCATGTGTATTGGCCGGAATCGGTCCTCGGCGACCTGTTCCTAGACGAATTTTTTGATCGGTAGGGCGCGGGGCGGCCATTGGCGGGGGGCCCAAGCGCGCGGTAAACTGACAACACGAAAAAGAAGGAGGAAGAAATGGCGGAAATCGTCGGCTGCATGGCCATGTCACACGGGCCCCAATTGCTGACTCCGCCCGACAAGTGGTCGGAACTGCCGACCCGCATCAAGGGGCCGTTCCATCCCAAACCCGGCATCGAGGCGGAGTTGACGCCTGAGTCCATGAGCGCCAATGCCCAGCGCTGCGAGGCGGCGATCGACGCGCTCCGTAATCGGCTGGCCCGGTGGGCGCCCGATACGGTGGTCATCCTGGGCGACGACCAGAACGAAAACATCCTGCGTGACAACATGCCGCCGTTCACGATTTTCATCGAGGACGAGGTCGATGCCACGGTGAGGTTCCGCTATTTCGGCGAAAAGGAAACCGATCAAATGACCCGCTACCGGGTCAATGCGCCGCTCGCCAACGAATTGGTGACCGGCCTGATGGGCCAGGGCTTCGACCCGTCCTGGTCGCGGGAGACGCGCTATCATGCCGGGCTCGGCCATGCCTTCGGCCGGGTGCTCAAATTCCTGATGCCCGAGGCCGACCGCGCCATCATCCCGGTGATGGTCAACACCTACTTTCCGCCGGCACCCAGCGCCAAGCGGTGCTTCGATCTCGGCGCGGCGCTGGGACGCCTGATCGCCGCCAGCCCCAACGCCCGGCGCGTCGTGGTGATCGGCTCGGGTGGGCTCAGCCATACCAAGATCGACGAAAAGCTGGACCAGGAATTCATCGCCGCCCTGGCGGCCCAAGACGTGGACTACCTCATGGGGATACCCGATGATGTCCTGACCGCCGGCACCTCGGAAATCCGCAACTGGATCGCCGTCGCCGGCGCCGCGGGCTCCGGCGGCACCATGGTCGATTACGTGCCGTGTTACCGCAATGCCGACGGCGTCGGTTGCGCCATGGGATTCGCCTACTGGGACTTAAAAGCCGCCTGATCGAGGGCCAAATTCGAAGAATACCAAGGGGGATTATCCAATGATCATCGACATCCACGCCCATTTCACCGCCCCGGAAAAGTTGTTTGCCTATAAGGCCAACCTCCTGGCAAGCCGGGGGCGCAGCCGTGGGGTGGTCAAGCTCAGCGATGATGAGATCACCGCCGCGCTCAACAAGCCGGTCCATGGCGGCACCTCGCATCTTGCCCAACTCATCGAGGTGGGCACCGATGTCCAGATCATTTCGCCGCGCCCCTATCAGCTGATGCATTCGGAAAAGCCGGAACAGGTGGTCCACAACTTCACCGCGTCGTGCAACAACCTGACCGCGCGCCAGTGCGAGCTGTTCCCCGATAAATTCATCGGCATGGCGTCCTTGCCGCAGAACATGGGCGTCAGTCCCACCAACTCGATCGAGGAGTTCGAGCGCTGCGTCAAGGAACTCAACATGAAGGGGTTCCTTCTCAATCCCGATCCCAGCGAAGGCCTGGGCGAGGCGCCGCCGGGCCTGGGCGACGAATACTGGTATCCGATTTATGAGAAGCTGGTGGAATACGACATGCCGGCGTTGATCCATGCCGCCGGGTGCCGCTCGCACCGTCACGACTACACCCTCAATTTCATTATCGAGGAAAGCATCGCCATCATTAACGTCCTGGACTCCAAAGTGTTCGAGGATTTCCCGGCGCTCAAGCTGATCATCTGCCACGGCGGCGGCGCCATTCCCTACCAGATCGGCCGGTTCCGGGCCGGTCGCATCAAGCGCGGCAGCAAAATCCCCTTCGAAGAAAGCCTGCGCCTGCTCTATTTCGATACCGCGCTCTATACCCAGGACGCGCTGGCCATGCTGTTCCGCTGGGCCGGACCCGACCGCTGCATGTTCGGCACCGAACGCCCCGGCGCGGGCACCGCCAAGGATCCCAAGACGGGGACCTGGATTGACGACACCCGGCCCATGATCGAAGGCATAGAGTCGCTCAGCGATGGCGACAAGAAGATGATTTTCGAAGACAACGCGCGCAAGGTCTTCAACCTGGACATCTAGAAGGACGTGAACGGAGATGGCGAGTAATAGTGACGATGCGGCGCGTGCCTTGGTCGCCAAGTCGTGTCGCATGATCGGCGGGCTGGAGCTGACCAAGGCGGCGACCGGCCATGTCAGCCAGCGCGCCGAGGACGGCCAACACATATTGATCCGGGCCCGTGGGGCCGACGAGGTGGGGGTGCGCTACACCACCGCCGAGGAAGTCATCATGGTCGATATGAAGGGGCGCAAGGTCGATGGGCCCGACGGACTTGCCGTGCCCCAGGAGGTGTTCATCCATACTTGGCTCTACAACACCCGGCCCGAGGTCAAAAGCGTGGTCCATGTCCACCCGCCGACCGTGGTGCTGTTCACCATCTGCGACAAGCCGCTGATGCCGCTTTATGGCGCCTACGATCCGTCGAGCCTTTACCTCTGGCTCGAGGGCATCCCCACCTATGGCCGGTCGGTCACCATCTCCAACGATGAATTAGGCAAGGATTTCACCGACGCCATGGGCGACAAAAGAACCTGCCTGATGCGCGGCCACGGCATCACCACCGCCGGCGCCAGCGTCGAAGAGGCGACGGTCACGGCGATCAAGCTCAACGAGCTGGCGGAAATGAACTATCGCGCCCATCTTCTCGGCGATCCCAAGCCCATCCCCGAGGAGGATCTCGATGATTACCGCCGCCGGCTCGAAAAAAGGGGTGGATTTTCCGCCTCCCCCCACGGGCAGTCGTCCTGGCGCTATTATGAGCGCTTGTCGGGCGCCTGATGGGGCCGGCAAATTTGCCTGGCCGGCAACTCAGGGTCGGCATCGCCGGGCTTGGCGTCGCCTCTTCCCAGGTGCTGCCCGTCTTCGGCCAGGACACGCCCTATGTTCTCGCCGGGGGCGCGGACAACCGCGCCGAAGCACGAAAGGCCTTTAAGGACGCTTACCATCGTCCGGTCTTCGCAACCGTCGCGGAGCTCTGCGCCCAGCACGACGTCGACGCGGTCTGGATTTCGACCCCCAATACCCTGCACGCCGAGCATGCGATCTGCGCCGCGCGCAACGGCAAGCACGTCATCTGCGAAAAGCCCATGGCGGTGAATTTGCGCGAATGCGACCGCATGATCGCCGCCGCGCGCAAGCACGGGGTCCAATTCCTGCAGGGCCATTCGAAGATCTACCAGGCGCCCATCAAGGCGATCCGCGAGGTGGTGGCGAGCGGCCGGATCGGCCGGGTGATCCAGATCAGCGCGTTCAATTCCAACGACTGGCTGCAGCGCCCGCGCCTGGCGCCCGAGCTCGATACCACCTTGGGCGGCGGGCTGGTCTACCGCCAGGGGCCGCATCTGGTGGATATCGTGCGCTTCATCGGCGGCGGCATGATCGAGAGCGTGCGCGGCGTCACCGGGCGCGCCGATCCCCATTTCGATACCGAGGGCCATTTCAACGCCCTCCTGCAATTCGAGGGCGGGGCCGCGGCCAGCCTCACCTTCAACGGCTACGGCTATTTCGACGCGAGCGAGCTGACCTGGGATATCGGCGAAAGCGGCATGGTTCAGTCCAAGGGGCGCCGGTTCCCGGGTAAGCCGCGGCTGACGGGGCCGGCCGATATCCAACAGAAACGTGCCGTCGCCATGCAGCGGGCACCGGCCACCGGGGCCGAGGTGAAGCGTCGCCAGCCGTTCTTCGGCCTGACCGTGGTGGCCTGCGAGCGCGGCATGATCCGCCAATCCCCGGACGGGATTTACGTCTATACCGAGGACGGGCGCGAGGAGATGGTTAGCGCCAAGGGCCACGGCCGGGAATTCGAGCTGCTGGAATTGCGCGACGCTTTGGCCCAAGGGCGCGACGTCTTCCCCGACGGCACCTGGGGCAAGGCCACGTTGGAGGTCTGCCTCGCCATCATGGCCTCGTCCAAGGACGGCCGGGCCCGGCGCATGCGCCATCAGGTGCCGGCCCCGTAGGGTCCCGGTATTGGGTGGCGCGGCAATTGGCGCTATTATTTATGGAATGAGGACCCTCTGGAATTTCGGTGGAGCCGAAACGCGCCGCGCCGCGGCCCTGAATGGAGGAAACGATGCTTTCCGCGGAAATGAACGAACGCTTGACCCGTGTCGGTCCGGGCACTCCGGCGGGAGATCTGTTGCGCCGCTATTGGCACCCGGTCGCCGCCGTTGCCGAAATGACCGAACAAACGCCCAAGAAAAGGGTCCGGGCACTGGGCGAGGACTTGGTGCTGTTCCGCGACGGCCAGGGCCGGCTCGGCCTGGTTGAGGAGCAGTGCCGCCATCGCTCGGCCTCGCTCTATTACGGTTTCATCGAGGATGACGGGTTGCGCTGCGCCTATCACGGCTGGAAATACGATTGCACGGGCAAATGCATCGACCGGCCTTTCGAGCCCGACACCGCGCCGATCAAGGACAGCGTTCGCCTAACATCCTATCCGGTGCAGGCCTTGGCGGGGGTGATCTTCGCCTATCTCGGGCCCGACCCGGTGCCGCTGCTGCCCCGTTGGGACGTGCTTCTGCGCGAGGACGGCGAACGCAAGCTTTTCATCCTGCCGGAGCTCGAATGCAACTGGCTGCAGGTCATGGAGAATTCCTGCGATCCCGCCCACACCTATTACCTTCATGGCCATACTCTGGCCCTGAAGGGACAGGCCGCGCGCGGCTCATATTATTACCGGCCCATCAAGGAGATGAAGTTCCAGACGGTCAAGGAAGAAGCCTGGTGCGGCATTCTCAAGCAGCGCATCTACGGCGGCGACGACGCCGAGGAAGAGCTCGGCCACCCCGTGCTGTTCCCCTGTATGCTTCTTTCGCCCCAGCGCGAACACCTGGTCCTGCATATGCGCCTGCCGGTGGACGACACCCATACCCAGATCTTCCGCATGCAGTTCACCGCCAACGACCATGGTAAGCCGCAGCCCCAGCCCGAAACGGTGCCCGTGGAACGGGTTGCGTCGCTCAAGGGCGAGGACGGTGAATATCACATGGAAAGCTTCGCCTCCCATGACGCCATGGCCTGGGAGACCCAAGGCGCCATCACCGACCGGTCGCGTGAGAACTTAGGCGTTTCCGACCAGGGTATCGCCCTCTACCGGCGCCTTTTGCGTGAACAGATCGATCTCGTGGAAGCGGGCAAGGAACCCCACGGAATCATCCGCAATGAGGCGATCAACCAGCGCATCGTCATCGAGGTTTCCAGCAGCCAGCGCCGGGTGGCGAAGGAAATGGCGGGAACCAGTTAAATAATAATCCGGCCCGCCGGGGCCGGCAGGGAGAACACGCCATGGCGGCGAAAGAAAAGGGCGGTGCCGCCCCCAACGACCCGGAATCACTGGTCTACAAAAGGCCGCCGCAGCATTACTTCGTGTGGCAGAAGGATGAAGGCATTCCCATCCACGAAACCTTCCATGTGGAAGACCTGGGCCAAGTGGAGGTCGCGCCCTGGGACCGCTTCGGCGGCAACGGCTGCTTCATCAACCTGACCGATTCCTTCCTGGTGGGCTCTTATCTGCTGGAAATCCCGCCGGGTAAGGCGCTCAACCAGGTCCACCACATGTTCGAAGCCACGACCTATGTCATCCAAGGCCGCGGCGAGACCGAGATCGTCCAGGCGGGCGCGCCGGCCCAAACCATCGGGTGGCAGGAGCGCAGCCTGTTCGCGCCGCCGCTCAACACGTCGTACCGCCACCGCAATCTCGATGCCGAGAACCCGGCGCGGCTGTTGGTGGTCAACAACGCGCCGTTGGTGATGAGCCTGTTTCACGACGAGGATTTCGTCTTCGGCAACGACCACGCCTTCACCCACCGTTACACCGGCGCCGACGATTTCTTCGATCCGGTCCCGGAATATCTCGGCAGCCGGCTGTCGCGCATCAATTTCATTCCCGATGTGCGCGAATTCGAACTCTACGACTGGGAAATGCGCGGCAAGGGGGCGAAGACCTCGTTCCTGTCGCTGTCCGACAACACCATCGCCGCCCATATCTCGTCCTTCGAGGTCGGCACCTACAAGAAGGCCCACCGGCACGGCGCCGGCGCCCATGTGGTGATGCTCGACGGCGAGGGCTATTCCCTGCTGTGGGAGGACGGCAAGGAACGCCATCGCGTGGAATGGCATGCCGGCACCATGTTCGCGCCGCCCGAATGGTGGTACCACCAGCATTTCAATACCGGCGACACGCCCGCCCGTTACCTCGCCATCCGCAACAACAACCCCGAGAATCCCGTGCGCATGGGCATGCCGCGCTTTTCCGACGCCGACGGCGGCATGACCCAGTTCGGCAAGGTGCAAATCGAGTTCGAGGACGAAGACCCGGTGATCTACCGGGACTACGCCGCCGAGCTCGCCCGCAAGGGGGTGGAAATCAGGCAGGAGAGGCCCTAGCCCGGGTGTGATCAGGGAGGATATTCGTGGCCATCATCGATAATTACAACGCCCAAGGCCCCGACGACACGGCGGGCAAGAGATTCGACCGGCCGCCGCCGTTCTACGATGCCTGGCAGTCCAAGGAAGGGATCCCGATCCACCAATCCTTCCATGTCGACGACCTTGCCAAGGTGGAACTGGACATGTGGCGGCGGTTCGGCGTTCCGGCGGCCTTCGTCAACCTGGCGGACCCGTTCATCTGCACCGCCATGGTGTTGGAAATCCCGCCGGGCGGCGCCACCTTGGCGGTCCGTCACATGTTCGAAACCTGGATCTTCGTGGTGGGCGGAACCGGCCAGACCCTGATACGCCAAGACGGCGTCAAGGACCAGGTCATCGACTGGCAGACCCGTTCGCTTTTCGGGCCGCCGCTGAACGCCACCTACCGGCACAGCAATACCGGCACCGGTCCGGCGCGCATCCTGATGGTGACCAACGCGCCGCTCACCCTCAACCTCTATCACAACGAAAGGTTCGTCTTCGAGAATCCCTTCGTGTTCAAGGATCGTTACGGGGGCGAGGACGACTATTTCGATCCCCATCACGAGGTGATGGCGCAGCGCTACATCCGCACCAACATGGTCAAGGACGTGTGCGACTTCTATTTGCATGAATGGAAGGAAAGAGGCCCCGGCGCGCGCACGGTGTTCCTGTCCATGAGCCACCACACCATCGGCGCCCATGTCTCGGAATTCGAGGTCGGAACCTACAAGTTGGCCCACCGCCACGGCCCTTCCGCCCACGTCATCATCCTCCAAGGCGAGGGCTATTCCCTGTTGTGGAAGGAGGGCGAGGACATGACGCGGGTGGATTGGCGGGAGAACTCGATCTTTTCTCCCCCCGACATGTGGTACCACCAGCACTTCAATACCGGCGGGAAAACGGCGCGCTATCTCGCGCTCAAGAGCAAGGGGGCGCCGGAACATCCCTGTCGTATCGGCGCGCCCGGACCCAATTCCGATCCCGACTTCGCCAAGAACCATCAGATCGAAAGCGAAGACGAGGATCCCGCGATCTACCATATGTTCGCCGAGGAATTGAAACGCAAGGGTTTGGCGATCGCCCAACCTCGGCCCAATTACAAACCCCGGTAACCACACCGGGACCGGGCGCGGCGCGCGCGCCGCCCGCGCGTCAATCCCCAAGCGGCCAGGCGAGGCATCGGGCGAGCCCCCGGCCCATCACCCAATCGAGGTCATCGGCGGTGAGGAAATCGAGCTCCTCGGTGAACAGCGTGACGCATTGGCGGTAGCTCTCGATCAAGGTCCAGATGCGGGTGAGGTCGGTGCCCCAGAACGCGCGCCGCGCCCCGAAGGCGGCGATTAGGCGGCCGAGCGCCTCGTGCAGGTTGCGGTAGGGATAGGGCTCCGTGGAATAAAGCGGCACCGAGCTGACCTTGACATGCACGTTGGCATGATCGGCGAGCGGGATCAGGCTTTCGATCGCGGCTGCGGCGTCCCCATCCTGTTCGCGGTTGAGATTCATGTGATCGACGATCATGCGAAGCTTGGGATGTGCCCGGGCGATCTCGGAAAGCGCCTCGTTGCGGCCGGGGGCGAATACCATCAGAGGTATGTCGAACTTCTCGGCCTCGGGCCAGAACCAGTCGGTGGTGCCGTCGTCGAGCCAGCCCGATTCCGCTTGCTTCTGGAGGGCGAGACGGATGCCGAGCATGCCTTGGCGCGCTTTCCATTGGGGAAGCAGGGCGGGGGCGCCTGGGTCGTCGAGGACGATGCGCCCCATGACGGCGAACCGGTCGGGATATTTACCGGCTCCTTCCAGGGCCAAGTCGTTGCGCCCGCCTTCCCATCCCGGCGGTACCAGAACCGCAGCCGCGACGCCCGTGGATTCCATCTGCTCCAGCAGCTCCATGTACCCGAACGGGCTGGGCAGGTGGG